>CAZPPD010000115.1:0-11026 GCA_964588185.1 uncultured Alcaligenaceae bacterium
AAAGCAGAAGATGACTTGGTCGTGCCAAACTTGGGGGCCGACCAGGAACAGACCGGGGGTCCGGGTAGATTCGTCCTCGGGGGTGAGCTTCGCCTTGCCTTCGTGCCAATCGAACAGATCCTCGATAATGGATAAGCTGGAGTCGAAACCGGTCGCCAGGATCGGGGCCTGCGGGGTGTGCAGCGACTGGCCGACGTTGGTATTGACGACGAAACCGGTGCCGTTCCTCACGACCGAAGTCACGCGGGCTGGTCCCAACAGCTCAATCCTTCTCCCGTCCAGTGCCGCCCTCAGCCTACCGCGGGTGAACGGCGACAGCGAGACACTCGGGTCTTCGTCCTTAGCCAACCAGACGGCCTTACCATCCACCACTGTCACTTTCTTGAGGCTAGCAGTGAGGTGGACCGCCGCGTCGATACCGCTCTCGTAGCCGCCGATGACGACGAAATTGTTGCCCTCCAGGGCGCGCCAGGAGGCGATGCGGGAGTTGTGTAGGCACAGTTCGGCCCCTGGAAAGCCCCCTGTCTTGGGATACTGGAATTCGCCTGCCGCCCAGACGACGAACCTTGCCCTCACTTCGCCGCCGGACGTGTGAAGAACGAAACCGTCGTCCTGTGGCTGAACCGAACGCACGTCGATGCCCTCCTGAATGGGCAACTCCAGGTACTTGGCAAAAGCCCGGAGAAAACGTGAGTACTCCTGGCCGGTGGGATGCTCTGTGCCCAGGTGTTGCGCAGGTGAGATGCGCAAGCCAAAAGAGTTCATGTCAAGCCAACCGAATTGAGTGCTGTTGAACGACGGGGTAATGAAGCGCATCTCTGCGGGCCAGCGGTCGAAGGACGCACCGACGTGATGCCGCTCCAACACGGTGACGCGCGGGTTGCCGAAGTGTGTGAAGGCGTATGCGCTTCCGATGCCGGCCGGTCCCCCACCAACAATCACCACGTCCCAGGCCTCATCTGTCTTTGTCATTTGCATTCCCCTCAGAAGTCCAAGATTACGCATAACCGCTTCTCACCAGGCGACACCTCTGGCGACCGGTGGTGAATGGAGTCGAGGTGACTGGGGTGCTCGTGTCCCTTGAGAAAGACCAGGGCAAACAACGGCGCGGACTGGCCTTGCTCCAATGCCGAGGTGTGAACGTACTCAGTGGTCGGGCCGTGATAGGTCGTCACCAGTCGGATTCGTACATTGTCACAGTGAAACTTTGGGCAGGACTGCTTGTCTACCACCTCGACTCGCAGGGAGGCTTCTTCCACACTAAACTGGGCCAGAAAACTGCGACTCAGATCAACGATATCCGAAGCGAGTGCCTTGTTGTCGATCAACAAGGCGTTGAGCGCCTCTGTGGCGCGGGCCTCGGCGAATGCCCCCGTTACCTCAGACCGCCAGTCCAGGACGCGGGCTGCCGAGATGGTATCTGCGATACCCAATACCGGTGGCCGCTCCAACACAAGGATATCTTCCCCGCCACAGTCGTATGCGGCGACTTCATCCTCATCCCATGCTGTGATCTCACACGACGGCGATAGATCCCTCGCAGTCATATCACGACCCTCTTGAAATACTGGCAATGGAGAATTCAAATGTGTCTCTTGCGTCGAGGATGGCAATACTTGTAATAACGGTTATACGATATAATACCAGCTGAGGCCTGGCAACCCCTTCAGAACATTTTCTCAAATAGCAGTTTGTGCCCCCATCCGGTGGGAGCTAACTTTCTGCTGGCTAAGGGTTCGTTTGGCTTCGATCATTAGCAATTTTTGACGAACATTGAATCCCCCTTGAAATCTCCCATTTCAAAGTATAACCTCATTATACTACTCATGTATAATATCGTTAGACCTTTAGGTTATCATTATGAGCGCTAAGAACGGATTCGTGGAACGAATTGCGAACTTGTTGACGCATGACTTCTGCCCGGGCTGGAATCTATCAATGTCTTGGTTGCGAAATCCGCTAACAGTCTTAGTCTCAGCAGCAGCAGTTTCATTTCTCGTAGGGGTGTTTTTGCATCGCAACGGGTTTGTGCTTATGACTGGGATTCTCCTTGTGTTGGCGATTGGAATCGGTTGGCCTTGGGTGACAATTCTTGGCATACGTGGGCAATTACGCTTTGGGCGGCTCCGTGTTACGGAAGGCGAACCAGTGCTGGTCGAGTTGCGGGTTAAGAATCACCTACCAATGGCTTGCTGGGGTGTAACATTACACGGAGTGGTCTTTGACAATGAACAATCACTGGCATTGGATGTTGTAGCTGGGAGGCAGAATGCCTTGGCCGAATGGGAAGAGGTGAGAACCCGCCGCGGAGTCTTTCCCCGAGAGAGTGTTCGACTGCAAACCGGCTTCCCATTCGGTCTGTGGAAAGTTTCCAGGAAGATCGATGTGGAAGCCGAGTTAGTCATCTGGCCAAGAACATTCCCGGTAGGTCCAGTTCCAGCATTCGGCGGCGAAGAAACCTATAGGGGGGCAACTGCTCGAAACCGTGTTGGTACTTTTGGCGATGTATTGGGATTGCGACCATATCGTAGAGGAGATGTTCCGCGGCGCATTCATTGGGCACAAAGTGCCCGGCACGACCGTCTCATCGTCTGTGAATTGCAAGCCTGGGCTCGGCCTGTTGTGCAGATTATAGTAGATGTCGATGAAAATTGTCATGTTGGCGAAGGGGAGGACAGTTCACGGGAGTGGGCCATTCGGATTGCCGCCAGCTTTTGCCGTGGTTGGTTAAACCAAGGAGTTCCAGTAGGGTTGGTTTTTGCGAATGAACAATTTCCAGTCGAAGGTGGAGAACGGCATTTGCGACGATTGCTGGATGGGTTGGCTCGCATCGACGAAACAACAATGTCCCTGGAAGAAATCATAGCCATGCCAGAAATCGAGTCATTTAAGGACGGGGTGCAGGTCGTTATCCTTACGGATCAATCGTTACGAAATGTTCCAGAAGGAATGCTAAAATCCCGGCATCGAAGGTTCGTGGTGTTGCGTTGTGAGGGGTTTTCAAGCGACAGTTATGGGGAAACAGAACCCTTGCCTGTTCTGCCTTGGTTGGAAATCCACGATCAGGAAAACGTCGGGGAACAAATGATTCGATCCAACCTTGAGGTCAACAGTGCGTGAGGATACTCCTGTCGATGTCCGGTTGCAATGGTTGACCATCGTAATGACTGCGGTGGGATCTCTTGGAGTTGATTTGGCATTCGCCTTGCCGGGGCAACCAATGTTGGCGCCCCTGATCCTGTGGACCAGTTTGCTTCTTATTGTGCTCGTCTTCAACTGGTGGTTGCGCTGTCAACCGGGCAAGATTCCAGAAAAAGTCACCGCAATACTCTTTATTGCGCTTGCAATTCAGCCGTTTTTGCCAATTCCCACTGCACTTATCGCGTCAATACAATTACCTTTCGAATTTAAATTGCTATCCGCGTTTCGCAATCTCGGTTTGGCTTTGGCGGCCCTATCCATGCGTCCGCTGTTTTTGCGACTCGCAGGGTTGATCAGTTTGTTCCTGGTGCTATTCTCAGCGTGTATATCGCAAGTCCATTGGACAGGTCTTGTCATCGGCTGCTATTCAGGGATGGGTGGCCTGTGGTTAATGTTGGTGTACTGGCAAGGATTACAAGGCAACATCACTGGTCATAAATTGGTGTTCCCGTGGACGGCAGTTTTGTTCCTGATTTTGGTTCTTGGTGGCGTCGGCGCGGCGGTTTCGTTTGGAACGGCAGCGTCCAATCGTCTGTTGTGGGAACTAATGCCAACTTCCGGCGGAACCAGTTCATTCGACCCGAATTCCCGCGGCGGTTTAGGCGATGGCTACGAGGAAGTTGCGGGGGAAAATCCCGAAAGCGTTGGCTTCGTGCAAAGCAATATTATGTTGGAGGACGAGGGGCCTTCACTTTACGACATCAGCAGTGACATGTACGGAGAACCGTTCAAGGTCAAGAAACGCGAACGAATGATCCCGCTCAGTTTTAAAGAGGTCATTGACCTTGGCAAAAAACCTGCGGAAAATATGCGTGCCAGTCGTAAATTCCCTGTTTTGCGAAACACTCCAAAGAAACGCTTTGATCCGAAGAGTAGCACCCCAAAAGCGTTGATGTTTGTGGCTGGGCGGACACCATTACATTTACGGATGGAAATCTATGATGCCTTCGATGGTATCACGCTTGTCCCGGCTGCTGAAAATGCTGCCCCATACTGTATTCGCCCAACCGAAAAGAAAACTTGGTTTACCTTCACGCATTTCCGCCACAAACCGTATTGTCAGGGTCGCGAACAACATGTGTTAAAACTCGCCGGGTTAAAAACTGCCCGCCTTCCCACACCGGGGGAATTGGAAAAATTTAGACTCGGCCATGTGAATAAGGTTAACTTCTTCACCCAAGTCCAGGGCGACATCCTGGCTTTGGCCTTTCGAGATGTCCCACCTGGAGAAGTCCTGAGTGTTGTTTCCGCTATCGCTGATCGAGCCAAATGGAAATCCGAGCACTTCCCAATATGCTCGATGGCAGAAGACTCTGAACGACATTTACCAGTTACTCAAGCGATTTCCTCACTGGCCAAATCTTGGACTGGGGGTTTACCCCGTGGGCGAGAGCAAATTGAGGCTATTGAGAAAAAGTTACGCCTTGGCTATCAACATGATGTCTCAGCAGTCTCTCCCGAAGGGTGTGAGAATCCAATTGAACATTTCTTGTTCGAATCTAAACGTGGACCGGACTATATGTTTGCAGTCTCGGCCGCCTTGTTGCTTCGATCGCTAAAGTATCCGGTGCGTGTGGTCAATGGCTTTTATGCTGACCCGGCCAAGTTCGACGTGCAAACCCAACACACCTCAGTCTTTCGTGAGGACATGCACTTTTGGTGTGAGGTGCGTCTCTGCCACGACTGCTGGTTTATCGTGGAGGCCACTCCCGGCTATGAAGTACGCCAACCCATCCTGACTATTTTGCAACAAATTGGCCTGCTGGTGGTTACTGTCTGGGATTGGGGCTGTGATAATTGGCTGTTACTTTCCGCAGTGATGCTCGGGCAAATCGGGCTCATTGTGTACCGCAAACAGGTTTTAGATTTTTTTGCCACACACTACTGGCACTTTGCCGGTCAGCACAATGAACGCCAGTGTCTTTTCTGTACCATTCGCTTGCTGGAACGCCGTTATCGTTGGGCCGGGAAAAAACGACCTATTGGCAAGACGTTGGCTCGATGGTTGCGAAACTTGTCAAAAGTGCGACATGAAGATGCGTTAGTTCAACTGGCAGCGCTCACCGACCGAGCGTTGTATCAGCCAACCTCGCTCGACAATGTTGACGGTGAAATGGTCTCTCAAGTGTGTCGTGAAGTGGTCCGCAAATGGACAATCAAGCGTTTCAAGGAGGAAGCCTGACGTGTCTAGAGGTGCTGCAATGCCTCAACGTGAAACGACGTCACCGCCTAAAGACAATTTAGTCAAGGGCATACGGAATGCGCTGAATGGTTCCTTACTGGGCAAGACAGAAGTGGTGGAGTTGGTGATTGCTTGTCTGTTATCCAGGGGCCATTTACTCCTTGAAGATTTACCTGGTCTGGGCAAGACCACGCTGGCGAAAGCCCTCGCCGGCGCTGTCGGCGGCCAATTCGCCCGCGTGCAATGCACTCCCGATTTACTTCCGGGAGACATCACCGGCTTTAGTGTGTTCAATCAAAAGACGCGGGAATTCGACTTTCAACCGGGGCCCGTGTTCTCTGAAGTTCTTCTCGCTGATGAAATCAATCGAACCACCCCGCGAACGCAGAGTGCCTTGCTCGAAGCTATGGCCGAACGGCAGGTAACGGTTGACAATGTCCGTCATCGGTTGGCCGAAACGTTTTTTGTAATTGCCACGCAAAACCCAGTGGAACACCACGGCACCTACCCACTTCCGGAAGCCCAGCTAGACCGGTTCAACATGAAACTGACCATCGGCTACCCTGGGCGCGATCAGGAACTGAATATGTTAGAAGAAGCGGTCGGCCTTCTCGACCGCGACCGAACTTCTGCCGATCCAGTGTTGCAAAAGGGGCAACTCATGGAACTTCAGCAGCAAGTGGCGGAAGTTTCCGTAAGTGTCCATGTTCGCGAATATCTTGTGAGTCTGGCGGAAGTCACCCGCCAAAACAAGCAAGTTGAGCTGGGATTGAGTCCACGCGGACTGTTGACCTTGCAGCGAGTCTCCCAGGCAAGGGCCTTTCTTGCTGGACGTAACTTCGTGACGCCTGATGACGTGCAAGATATCGCCCACCCAGTGCTTAATGTTCGACTGGGGCTGACAACCGAAGAAGCCAAACGAGTTATCGACGACATTCTCCAAACAGTGAAAGTGCCCGTGCCATTGCCTTGATCTTATTTGAAAAGGTGCGGATCATGTTCGACATCCATGTCATCCTTTGGGGTTGCTTGCTGCGCATGGGCCAGGCGCTGGTGGAGGCATCGCCAACCATCTTGTGCGGGGTCATTGTCGCGGCGGTCTTTCGCCGTATGGTTCCGGTTGAATCGACGCGCAACCTGTTCGGTGGCAACTCGTGGACGTCGTTGCCTCGGGCTTGGCTCATTGGTACGTTGTTGCCGGTTTGCTCCTTCGGAGTAATTCCAGTGGCCCGTGAACTACGTCGTGCGGGAGTCAAATCGGGAACAGTGCTGACGTTCGCGTTGACCGCCCCGCTGCTAAATCCGTTGTCGATTCTATATGGGCTCACGCTGTCCAATCCGTTTGTAATATTTTGCTTTGTGGCGGCTTCCATGGCCGTCGCTGTCATTGCCGGTTACGCTTGGAACCAATATTTTGAGAAACCGACGGACACGTTGTCCAACGAACCTGAACCGATGCCACCTGCGGGGTTGCAACGGTTGGCGGTGGTGGGTGTCACCGCAAGCCGAGAAACGGCCGGGCCGACCCTCCTATATATCTTGATTGGCTTGCTCGGAGTCGGCGTCATGAGCGCCTGCATTCCTGCCGGGGCATTACAGTCTACCATGAAGCATGGTGACTGGATTTCCCAACCGCTCATGGCTGGGATTTCGCTTCCCGCTTACGCACCTCCGATGAAGGTGATGATGATTCTCGGTATAATGTTCGGGCACGGCAATTCGGTTGGTGCAGCTTACGTGCTGCTTGTCGTCGGCGCTGGTATGAATGTAGGGCTGTGGGCGTGGATGTCTGCAAACTTCGGTGCTGTCCGTTCTTTGCTCTGGGTCGGAGTAGTAGCGGTCATCGCCGTCGGGTTTGGCTATGCAGCGGAATACCCGTTACATTTCACCGTCATTTCCTGGGCACACACACATGCATTTGATGATTTCTCCAATGCTTTCCGCGCCGGAATGGGTATGCGGGCGATGGGGCAAGTATGGCCAAAGCTGGAGGAAAAACTGGGAATCTACGAAATGGTGTCCCTGTCTGTCCTGGGCATCATGGTTTTGCTCGGCACTGCGTTACAAATCTGGGACCGGCAAGCAAAATTCGAACGCTGGCTGTCGAATGGAAAAGCCAAGGACCTAACCAATCAGCCGTTCTGGAACCAACCATTGTCGCCACGCTTTCTGGGTGCGGTTTCTCTCATCGGGTTGGCTGTATTCGCCGTCATTGGTGCCTACATCTATTACCCGGATCCAGAAACGGTTTTCGACGAAATGAAAAGCGTTCGTGCAAATGCGTTGGGGGGAATGATTGTCGCATATTCTGACAGCGCTACTCCGGAGCGTCAGAAAAAGGAAGCGGAAATCGGAATGCAATCTCTCCGCCAGATGAGAGATTTGGTCAACAAGTTGCAGGTAGGTGTTTACATCCGCGAGGGCAGCTTGACCGAGGAACAAAAGAAGTCTGCCCAGCATTTGCAAGCTACCTTGGAAGTCATCTACGATGCCCTAGAACATGGCGATTATGCGGAAGGACACCACCATGGTGGCGAGGCCCACCCTCACCATCATGAGACACATAAATCATTTTTGGCCCGGGCCCTTGCCGCTTATGAGCGTTGTCGTGAAGCCTATCTTCCCGAGTGATGGAAATTTCATCAATCTTGCGGGCCGTTTGTTTAAAGAGAGAAAATTGAATTCTCCAACAAGGGACTTGCACATCTATCTGTTTCGGTTGCGATTTTTCATCCAACTGAAAGAAGAATTTGTAGCGTTTCTTATTTTTCCCATAATTCCGGACAATGGTCATGGTGTCCTTTGAAACCAGCAGTTCTGTGTATCGGCTTTGCGGATTCTTATACGCCATTACTGATTTGATCCGCCAGATACCTTGCAACTTCTGGGAATCAACGCTTTGCGTCTTTTCTTGGGACAAAGCTGAGTTTGAAATCCAGGCAAAAATTAGGGGGATTACTGGGCACAACCATTCCATCCCCGGAGAGTATCGTTCATTTACAGATGATGTAGCAATTTTTGACGAACATTGAATCCCCCTTGAAATCTCCCATTTCAAAGTATAACCTCATTATACTGCTCATGTTTAATATTGTCAGGTTATACTATGACATACAAGTCAACGAAAATCGGAGAAAACCGCGTGAACGCAATCCCTGATACGAAATCGGTTTTGGAGAACTTACCCGACAAAGCCAAAGCATTTCTTTTCCCGGCTATCAACATGTGTGTGCTTCCCAGGGAAATTTCACCGCTATTACGGTCCTATGTAGATGAGGTCTTGGCTCCAATCACCTGGAAACGACAACAGTCCTGCCTTGCAGCAGATCCCGATCTCCTCAACCTCCTACCCGACGATCCGGCTCATCCCGGCCGTGATTTGTTTTGTGCCGATCTGAAAGAACAAATCTATCTCGTCGCCGGGCTCACCGGAGAACAGCAAATCCACATGAAATTGGAATGTTTTGCAGACAGCAATATGTGCGACAAGTTTCACCGCGATCAGGTGGTGTTGCGGTCGATTTGCACCTATGCGGGGCCGGGAACAGAGTGGAAGAGAACCCCCGAGGGAAAGGTTCAGCACATGGAACGGTTCGCGGTGGGCCTGATGAAGGGAGACCTGTGGCCGGGCAACACCGGCAATGGCGTGTTGCACCGCTCTCCCAGTATCAAGGGTACGAATATCAGGCGAGTGGTTTTCAAGATTGATGTGAATCCCGGCCGGAAAAGCGCTTAGAAAAATTTCAATGCGATTCAAGTGAACCGAAAACGACAGGAATTTACTTCGCGTATTGATTGCACTGTTGACAACTTATGAAACATCGCCTCGGACCGGCCGGGGCGATTCAATCATGGCTCATGAAATGAAAGAGTTCCCATCGCGCAGCGTTCTAGCGACCGCTGGCATTCGGTTTTAAAACCAAAAAGGCCCAAACCAAATTGATTTGAGCCTTGGATTCTGGGCAGAAATGTCGCGAAGTTTTAATCCTTTTTATCCTTATCCTCATCCTCATCCTCGTCCTCTTCCTCATCCTCCTCATCTTCATCATCGTCCTCGTCCTCTTCATCCTCCTCGTGGGATGCTTCGGTTTCCGGAGTCTCGTCTTCGTCTTCTTCCTCGTCTTCGTCTTCTTCCTCGTCTTCGCTGTCTTCTACATCCTCATCCTCATCCTCATATTCTTCCTCTTCTTCGTCTTCATCCCAATCTTCTTCCTTCTCTAATGCTTTCTTTTCCAGCTCTTTTTGCTCTTGCAACTTAGCCAGCATTTCCATGCGTTCTTCTTCGGACCGAGGTTCCTCACCGGCTGCCAAAAGATCAAGGATGCGAACGTCAATAAAGGGTTGGCGATGGCCCGTCAATCGCTTGTAGGTTTTCCGGCGGCGAAACTTTTGAATATAATATTTTTTCGAAGTATGCTCCATGACCTGGGCGATTATCCGGGCACCTTCCACCTGAGGCTGACCAATATGGGTTTCCTCATCCTTATTAAGAAGAAGAATGTTATTTAACTCAATTTCGGATCCTACTTCCGCTTTTCGGTAATCCAGACGAACAATATCACCTTCTTGTACTCGATACTGGCGGGAACCGTCTTCAAAGATTGCGTACATGACTTTTCTCGATTCAGAACCTAAATTCCAAAAAGGTAACTTATATGGTCGCGTTTTGATTGACTAGATCAGTTACAAAAAATCTTGGGTCTTATTCCTTTGAGTCCTAGTATTTAGTAATATTGGGGATTTTACAGTCCCATGATCCGAATTGGTTCCGGAAAACTCCAGGAGTCCGAATGGCATCCATCCTTATCGTCGATTACGGTATGGCAAATCTCCGCAGCGTTCAAAAAGCATTCGAACGCATGGGCCATGCTGCCAAGATTAGCGGAGATCCGAACCAGATCGGCGAATGTGATAAGTTGGTTCTGCCGGGAGTGGGGGCTTTCCGGGATGCAATCGCCCGGTTAAATGATGCTGGGTTAGCCGGACCCATTCGCAGCCATATCAACGCCGGCAAACCTTTCTTCGGAATATGCCTTGGATTGCAGTTATTATTCACAACCAGCTACGAAGACGGAGTCTACCAAGGCTTGGATGTCTTTCCCGGGGAGGTGGTCCGTTTTCCAACCCAAGCGGGACTCAAAGTTCCTCACATGGGTTGGAACTATTTACATATGAAAAATAAATCTCCTCATTTAACAGGGATTCCGGAGAAACCATCCGTATATTTTGTCCACTCTTACTATGTTGTTCCCAAGAATCCGCAACTCGTTGCCACGGAGACGGATTATCCCACACCTTTTTGTTCAGCCATCTGGCAGGAAAACGTCTTTGCCACCCAGTTCCATCCGGAAAAAAGCCAACGGGTTGGTTTGGCAATGCTTCACAATTTCGCCACATTAGGATAAAATTTTTTTAATAAATTTTGTTTCGCCTTTTGAGAATCTAGGATAATCTTAAACGGCAGGAAAGGATCCTGGACTCATGTCTGAGGTAGATCATCGTGCATATTTTTCCGGCAATCGACCTTCGAGGTGGAAAATGCGTCCGTCTCCGCCAAGGCGATTATTCCCAAGAAACCGTCTTCGGTGAAGACCCGGTTGCCATGGCCCGGACATGGGTTGCCCAAGGAGCCCAATTTCTTCA
>CAZPPD010000116.1:0-10964 GCA_964588185.1 uncultured Alcaligenaceae bacterium
ATCAAAATTAGCATCATTCAGAACGACAGTCCCGCTGGCATTGACCTGATCATGGAAACCACTTCCTTCACCTGCGGTTGGGCCGTCCAAGTCGATGTCCACGCTACTCGTATCAGAAAGGGCAAGCGAGTTGATATTCAGAGTGCCAACGGTACCGTCGCCAGTCATGTCGACGCCATTGTCGTCACCCGGGAAGAGGTTCGCACCGCTTTCACCAATTATTGAGGCTAAAGTGAGGGTGATGTTGTCAGCAAGAGATTGAGAGTGTCCTGTGGCGGAAGATCCCTGGCCGCGGTGGGAGATTGCAATCTGGTCCCCAGCATCCAGGGAGATGCCCGTCTCGGAGATGGTAATTGTTTCTGTTGCCGGATTATTACCACCGGGATGACTGCCCGTTCCGGTTCCCGAAGGCAAGGTGCTCCAGGTTCCGGCGGAGGAGTCAAACACCGCCAGCGCGAAGTCCACGTCGCGGGTGTTCGCCCCACCGCCGCCGATTCCGGCAGCGAAATGGGCTTGAACCCGCGTCTCGGATAACACACCGTTAAAGATCGCGAATTCATCGAGGTCCCCGTCGAGGAACCTTGGGGTTTGCTGGACATTCGCACCGTTCCGATCATCCACCATGCCAATGCCGAAGAAATTCTTTGCGGTTACTCCGGAATTATCACCTGATTGACCCGAGGCGTTAAGTGTTCCGTCCACGTATATTTCAACGAAACCGGTTCCATTGTGAGTCATCGCCACATGGTGCCATTGGCCATCATTTATGGGATTGGTGCTCTTGAAGCGAGTACCATTGCCCACGGCAATTTCAATGCGGCCGGTGTTGTCCAGCACGCCCCAGAAGATGTCGTCGGCACCACCGGCATGTTCAACACCGGCAACACCCGGAGAATCCCAAATATTGCCGGAAGTGGAAGCTTGGGTCGTGTTGATCCAGAATTCGACCGACTGAGCTCCAGTGTCGGTACCGATTACCGAATTCAGATTCACGTTGGCGTCCACAAAGTCGTCGTTGCCGTCAAAACTTACCGCCGATCCGAGACCAACCGGCCCGGTTACATTGGGATTCGCCCCATTGGTGAAGGTACCGTCATTTGGAACGGTGCCGCTGCCGGAGGTATCCGCAGCGGTTGTTCCGGAGGTTTCCTCGAATTGGTAGTACACAATCGGCGAATCGGCTAAAACCTCCTCCGCATAGGTAGGCGAATCCCCTTCCCACGTTATGTCAAAGGAGCCGTCGATATCGATTTCGATGCTATTATCGAGAGGGTTGGTCCACAATACTACAGGAGCTTCACTAAAGTTTTCCGGGGCATCATCTTGCTGCAAACTGGTCTCATTGATCAGCAAGGCGTCGGGATTGCTCCCTTCCCATTCATCGTCGCCGGCATCGTAGGTCAGATCAGTTAGTTGCCCCTGGTACCAGAAGGGATTGTTCGGCAAATCCTGCTCCAGTAACAGGCCGTTTAGTTGCAACTGGCTGCCGCCGCCAAGAGCATCCCCGTCGAATATGATGATGACATCATTGACACCATCGGAGGTAAAGGAAAATTGTAACTGCGAATTCAGAACGTCCGCTGTGGTTACATTATTTCCACTTGTGGAATTGTCGTTATCAGTCAAACCATCATCAACCACCTGGACAAAACCGCTTCCCGTGTCCACAAAAATATCCGCACCATCGGTTACATTGTCGAACTGAGAATCCAGATGCCAGGTGGTCACGTTAAAGGTACCTGCCGGAAGGCTTTCCAATGTTATTCGGATCGTGCCCGAGTTGTTCTTAATGTGGTCTTCGCCGATTGCCACTAATGGATCATTGTTACTATCACCACGGTCGCGCCAGTCAATCGCTCCGTCATCAGTGCCGGCTTGAGTGGTGTCATCCACACTCATGCGGAAAGAATCTCCCGTTTCGGAAATAAAGTCTATAAAGCCCTCGGTACCGTTGTTACCATTGGCAGCAAGGCTGAAGTCCAAGGCACCTGGTTCAACTCGTTGGCCAATGGCACCCACATCAATCAAAGCGTATTGGACTATGGCTTGTCCTAATCCACTATCAACACTGTGATAGGACCAGACCGGGTTGCCTGCAAAGTCGGTTTGCGAATTCTGCTCACCGCCTGCACCCCAGTCGGTAGCCCGGTTCCATTCATCCCCAACCTGGTAGATTCCAGCAGAGACAGAAGCGTTGAGCGTGCCGCTACCGGAGAGATTTCCGCCCGGAGCAATAGTGGCCGTGGTTGCGCCCCCGATGACATCGACGGTTGCGCTGGAATTGATGACGGTAAACTCGCCCAACTCGACAACATTCGAGTCGTTGATAGTGGCCGTGGTGCCGGGAGCCATTTCCAGTTTGCCGGCAGTGCTGAAGCCGTCGTCGCTACCATCGCCTAAGGTTGCCCCGTCACCGGGATTGATAAGAGTGAACTGCTCAGCGGAAATAGGCCCACCTACAATACCGCTGCCGGTAAGCGTCGGAGGGTCGATGTAATCATTGGTGCCGTCATCGAGAATGGTGACTGGACCAGGTCCGATGGCACCGGTTACTTCCAGCGTGCCCTCCATGATGGTTGTAGGACCGTCGTAGTCATTTAGGGAGTTGGTAAGAGTAGTCGTTCCGGACCCCATTTTCATCACTTCGCCTTCGATTACCGGAGGAGGTAAAGTAGTGAGTGTTGATGGAGGACCAAATTCGTTGCCGCTCAGAGCCGGCAAGGAAGCAAGCTGAAATGCCCAAGCGTCCACCGCTGCTCCGTCTTCCCGTTGACTAATGCGAAGGGTATAAGTGCCTGGGGTGGTAATATTCCAAGTCATGTCATTATCAGCGGCATCAGCCTGGTTAACTTCGGCCTGTCCACCTGCATCCCAGGTAAAGGTATCGGAATTTTTGGTTAATTCATACCAATCAGCTTGCCCGCTACCTACACCATCCTTAATTTCCACAATATCGACAAATATGGAATCCGAATTACCTCCGCTACCTACGTTATTATTGTTTGCCCAGCGAAGATAAAGTTGGTAAATCCCGGTTTGAGTGATTTGCATCTCGAATTCGGCTGACGGAGCAACCATGGGCCCCCCACCACCACCGGCTTGATCAGGAAGAGCTTGGATATATTTGCCGTCCCCGCGAGCATCATTCAAGGTGTCCGCACCCTGATCTTCATCATCAACGATTAACCAACTATCTCCTTCGGGAACAACATCCGTTCGGCTTGTGAATTCCTCACCTTCACCGGAAACCACCCCACCAATTTCATTGAAGAAAGAACCACCTGGAGTTACTGGTTGTAGCGGGGTAATTTGGCTGTTAACCTCGATGTCTCCAGGACCATCGAGAATCAACTTATCTATAGTGAGAGTACTACCATCAAGGGTCAACAAGTCCTGCTGTGAAGAAATGGTCAATACGACTGGTTCGATTGGAAACTCTGTGTCTTCCTCAATTGTAATGTCAGCGTTGATTTTGTTATTGCCTGCAATATTGTTAAAGTGGCTGACACCTGAAGACCCGTTGCCTGTAATAGTCAAAGTTTCGGCAGTGGGAATATCAACAGCATTGTTGAAGTTGGGGTCGTTCACCAACAATGTATTGTCAAAAGCCAAGGTTGCACCGTCAGCAACGGTAGTTCCTTCATCGGTTGTACCCAAGGCAGTATCAGAAGCCGCGACCAACGTTCCTGCCATTACAGCGGTTTCGCCATTAAAGCTGTTGTCGCCGGTAAGAGTTACCGTTCCTGTACCCATTTTCATCAATCGATTGTCCGAACCCATTCGGATTGAGAACATTCCATTTTGGGTAGATGGATCAATCCCCGTTTCCGATGCGGAACCGGAGGGGCCTTCCACGGTGTAGGAGATTTGTTCGTTCCCGCCATTTTCATTGAAACCGAAAATGACCGGATAAGAAGTTCCACCTGAGAGATTGGCACTGATGGCACTCCCACTCCCGGATTCAAATCCCTCGGAGCCTTCAAAGATGCTATTCAAATTCGCATCAATATAGATTGAGGCGTCATCATCAACATTTCCTCCAGTGAAGTCGATGTCGTGAGAGCGGATAGTGTAGATGCCATCTACATCCGGAGTAAATAAACCCATCCAGACGACTTGGAATTGATCTTGGTCGCCTCCGGGGACAGTTGGGAATAAAGCTTGCCAAGTAAAAGGATCTGGGCCGGCTTGAGAGGTGGAACCATCCCGTGCGTAATTTAAGGGGCCAAAGTCCTGAGAACCGGAGAAATCGGGGGAACCCGAAAGGAGGCCGGACGATTGGCTAAAGGTGCCGTCCACTTCAATATTAAAGGCACCAGAGGGTGAACCTTGATTGTTGAAATCGATCTGGAGGGTGCCGGTTTCATAGCGTTCCGCTAACAAGGTGTTCGTGACGACTAATGGATCGCCGTTGCCAAAAATATCGCCATTGACAATGGTATTGCCGCTCCCGTCGAGAATGATCTTGGCATCTTGCAGGTCGATGTTGCCATCAATGGTCAGTGTGTCTTGCTCGGAACTAATGCCGACTTGAGAAGCCGAAGGGTTAATTTGAATATCACTGGAAATGGAATTGTTGCCGCTGGCGTTAACAAGTGCCCCGTTTTGGCCGGTGGCACCCGTTCCGGCGATGGTCAAATCTTCACTGAGAGAGAATCCCGGTCCATCCTGAAGAACCAGGGTTGCTTGATTGGAAACATTGGTTCCGTCATCTGGAGTAGTGCTGAGTCCCAAGGAATTCGCATTAGTCGCAACAACCACTCCCTCGTTAATGGTAGTCGGGCCTCGGTAATTGTTGTCCCCAGCTAAGGTGAGCGTTCCTGTGCCGGTCTTATCCACGGAAGGCTGAGCAGGGGCTTGTTGAGCCAGCTTGGTCAGTGTAGCACCGGAAAGCGCTCGTTCCCAGACAACGATTTCATCCAGGTCGCCGTTGAGATTATTGCCGCCGCCATCGCGGACATCGGCACCGATACTGAAATCGGAGCCCGAATCCCCATACCCATTCCCCGGAAGAGGACCGTGATTTTGAGTGCCAACCAAGACCCCAACGAAATAAATTTGTTTTTGGGTACCGGTGCCGACAGCAGAAACCAAGTGCCAGTTACCGTCCCGAAGATCGATGGGAGTATTATCCATGTCGACATCCAGGTTTCCTGTCTCCTCGGTAAACAAGCGAAGTTCATCATCGTCATTGAAGAAGAATTCGATGGCGTCGTTTTGGCCAAACAGGTCCATCCCGTCCGGGGTGGTTGTATCAAGCCGTACCCAGCCGGAGATGGTGAACGCGTCCAAGTTACTGACCAACCCATCGGCCGTATCGACGGCTTCCACGAAGCCGAATTGCACGTAGGTTCCCGAAACATTCGGTGCCGTGTCCGTCAAGCCAAAATCACCGGAGACATCCGGGATGGCCCCAGTAGCGCCAGTGGTAAAACCAGGATTGGCATCTATGAAATCCCAAATTGCGAGGGTCTCCAGGGTGTTGTTAAGTTGGGTATCGGTTGCCCCGCCGCCACCACCGATGTTGAATGCCAAGACGTCGAAATTCGAGTCGGAGAAAGCATCGTTGGTTGAGACATCAACCACTCCACCTAAAGAACCATCTTGGAGAAGTTCGAAACCTCCCGAGGTCCCTTGTCGGATGCTCAGTTCAAAAGAATCACCACCGCCTCGTTCAAAGAAAAAGGAATCCACCCGCAAAACATCGCCGGCAGCAACCTCAAAGACTCCTTCCGTTCGGTCATGCCCGGTCGTGCCGTTGAAAAATACGGTGTTTGGATCGAGGAAGCCGGAATTCTGATCGCCGACGGAAGTGAAACCGGCAAAGGGACTGCCCCCTACTAGTTGATGGGGAGTCAGTTCAATGAGACGGCCATCGTCACTACCCGCTCGGATGGTATAGCTGCCGCCTGTGTTGAAACGGAGAAAAGCTTGAGCTCGGACGGAAAAATCGCTGCCGCCGAGACCGCTGCCAATGGTGCCGTATCCGATATTGTTGCCAAAATCTCCGCCGCCCCCACAGTAGTTGATAACAGGGGAAACCACGCCCGAGTGATTGTCTTGGACATTATAAATCTCCGGACCTTCGTACACTCCGTCTTCCGTCCCCGCAGAATCCGTCACTGGATCCGCGAAGTTAGCCTCGTCCAGTTTGTAATAGTGGTCCGGGTTCAAGGAATTGACCAGATCGGCAAAATCAGTTACGGGTGTCCCGGAGGTAATTTGACCGGTGATGTCCACGTTCCCCGATCCCCCAACCGACAAGGTACCTAAAATTCCAAGATCAAAAATCAAATCGGTCGGCAATCCGGCCGGCGTGGTAATAGTCAAGTTATCCTGCAATGAGCCAACGCTTGCCAGTTCTCCTCCTAATGGAATTGGGCCTGGGGTAATGTAAGTATTGTCGCCGGAAATATTTAGAAGGGCTCCTTCCCCAGTGGCCCCCGGGCCATCGATTTGCACGGCCTCGCCGGATAAGGTTATGTCTCCTTGAAGCCCGAGAGAGCCGCCAATTCCGACGAATGTTCCCCCAGCCGCAGTTCCCAGTGCCCCGGCATCCTCAATGATTACCAAGCCGTTGTTGATGGTGAAGTCGCCGGTAAAGTTCGGGCTATTCGCTTGAAGAATTAAAGGACGGTCTCCCGTTTTTTCGAGATTGGGAGCGCCAATGAGCGGGCCGTTGATGGTCAGGGAACCGGGGTTGCCGGCGGTGTCGTCTTCATTTACGCGAATGCGGGCATCGCCGACCAGCGTTACGGAACCATTGATGGTATTGTCGTCCCGCCGGTTCCACAACGCACCCATACCGACACCATTTACCGTCTCTCCATTTCCGGTAATGATAAAATCCTCGGTTACAGCAACACCGGGTCCGTCCGCCGTATCCCGAAATGCGACGGAGGCACCGTCTTCGACGATGGTTTCATTGCCGGCACCAGTGGCACCCAGCGCGGTGGATGCACGGGCCTCGAGACGACCATCGACAACAGTGGTCAACCCGGTGTAGTCGCTGTCGACGAGCAGTTTGAGTTGGTCGTCCGGGTTGGTTTTGACAATGCTGCCCGAACCGGTGATGCCGATGGTATCGACCAAAATGTCGTTGCCGGTATCGAAAGTGAGTTCCGAATTGTTCTGAAGGTCGATACCGCCGGTCAGCGTAAAGTCGTCGATAGCCGAGTCGGCAGCTATGGTAGCATTGGTGGTTACGGTAATGGGGCCTGCGTAGGAGATATCAACATCCGGTCCGATGCCCAAAAGGGCGGCGGGATGATTGGCGTTGCCCGATCCTTCAATGGTTAAATCTTCAGGCGTGGAATAGGCGAGGTTTCCGGAAAGGACCAAGGCACCGCCATCATTGACGATGGTGCCCCCGGCCGTGGTGCCCAGTGCCCCGTCCGCCGTCACAATCACGCTACCTTCGTCAATTACGGTTTCCCCGGAGTAGGTGTTTTGATCCGTCAGAACCAGCGTACCCGTGCCCTCTTTGGTGACGGAAGTGGGGGCCGTTTCATTGGTTGGTCCCAAAGTGATTTGAGACGAGTTCATTGCATTGAACGTCACAGTATTGCCGCCGAAACTTCCGCTGCTGAAGGACACATCGCCACCGTCCACGTTTAAAGTCGAACTAGCATTCATAGTTAGGTTGGCAAATGATATTTCATTCACCGTAGCGCCGGCGATGATGGTGGAATCTCCAGAAACGGTAACATTATTATTTACCGTGGAAGTGATACCCCCCCCGCCGGGAATGTACTTGGTGTTCAGATAGTTTTCTACCGCCTGTTGGTCGGAGGCACTCAAAGCCTCGTCATAGATCAAAATTTCGGGAATTAAGCCGTTGTAATGCCGTTCTGGGTGATTATTTTGGCCTCCGATGAAATAACTGAGGGCGGTATTCGCGGGATCGGTAGCTGTGTCTTGGAAAAACGACGAGCCATCTATAAACGCCTCGGTTCCGTTGTTGGCATTGCCATTGCGTCGGAAAGTATAGACATGGAAGGAATCGTCAATCGGAGTAACCACCCCGGGGTTATCGGTTTGTCCGCTTGGATGCTCCACGCGGAATGTGTCCGGATCATTGTCACTTGCCCGGAGACTCAAGGCATAGTGGTTGTTATCATCACTTCCCCCAAACTCCAAACCAAGTTCACTGACAAAGAAGGGCCGATAGCTGCTGCCGACACCCGCCTCAGCGGTTTGCGTGGCGTGCTGAATGACAAAGAACATGGTAACCTGGTCATCGAGGGCCAAGTCATTCACTTGCAAATCGTCGTCAAAAGTTGCGCTTTTGTTCGAAGTGAACTGAATTGCAGGGAATCCGTTCACCGCGTTGTCCACCCATGCCGGTCGCTTATTGAGGTCAAACTGAATGGCATTTTGAGCGAAAATATTATCTCCCACCAGGATGTCGTTCCAAGCAAAGATGGATTCGCCGCTTGTATCCAAATTGCCATCGGTTGCTTGGATATTTGCCGTTTTGGAGGCATCCAGCCATAAGTGCAGATCGTTGGTTACCGGTGGCTGATCCGGCGGATTAGCGACCACTTCCAGAGTACCATCGTTCAGATTGACCTCGGCATTGCTCATGGCGCTGCCGACCGGGTCTGCCGTCGCTCTCAAAGTTCCTCCCGGTTCGACGTTGAACGATCCTAAATTCGAGATGGAGTTGCCGGTATTGGAAATTGCCAGAGTACCGCCGGTTATGGTGGTTACCAGCGTGGTGGAATCGATGGCGGCGGCGATGGTGGTTGTCCCGGCATCATGAGTAATCCGTCCGGTGGTGGCGCTGGAATCGATGATCTGAAGCGTGCCGTTTTCCAGGGTGTAGTTACCGGAAATTTGCAGCACACCGACGAAATGAGTGAGACCCTGCAAGTCCACTGCGCCTTGGTCCAGTCCGTCAAAAATGGCGATATCATTCCCATCGGGCACGACATCATTGCTCCAGTTGAGGGGATCGTCCCAATCGATGCCATTGCCATCACCATCGGAGTCACCATCCCAGGTATGCGAGTCTTCAGAACCCACAAGCCTGGCAATCGTAATCGTAGCGGACAGGGTGGTGGGTGCCGCGACCGAACCGTCAAACAGTTCGAACTCTACAGATTTTATCGAATTGAGAGCCGCATCTCCTAAATCTTCGTAAAGAATGGATTGCAAAAGCGCGGAAACCGCAGCCGGCGTCGCGTCGGCGGTAGTAAAGTCAATCATCAAAGCACTACCGCCACCGCCGGTGAAGGTGCCGATTGGGTTGGAATTGTGTTCGATCGTGGCGCCATTGAGAGTAATCGCTGGATTTCCGCCCAGAGCCCCGCCGTCGTCAATACTCAGAATGTCACTACCTTCTCCGGAACCTCCGGTGAAGCTGATGGTGAGGCTGCCGCCATTGAAGTCGGTTTGATTGTCGGTGACCAAAGTATCGCCGCCTTGGTCGATGATTTGCGCCGGACCGCCGTTGGGATAGACCAGAGTATCGCCCCTTAGATTTTCAACTGTCGGCGGTGGAAAGAGGGATTGGATTCGGACACCTTGAAGGGAGATCTCACCCGGTGCCGTACTGCCGTTACCCAGAGCGCGGGCCACGACTTCCACGGTGTCGCCTTGGTTCAGAACTAGTGCAGCCCCGCCCCAGTTCGCAGCAATATCGTTCCCGTCCCCAGGCCCCCCGTTGTCGGCATCCCGGTTGTAACGTGCGGTTTGTCCAGCCGTACGAATTCCCCCACCGTTTACCTGGTATCCATGATTGGCGACGGTGCGTAGGCCGCCCGGATCTTCGTGGTAATAGGAATTGAAGAAAAGGAAGTCGCCCCCTTGCGTAGCCGTCACTTGGCTCCCGGAATGGCTGAACGAATCGGTGTCGACTTCAAGCTCCGTATCGAAATCCAGGGGCGTTCCGGAACTGGTCTGGCCCCCCGGATTAATATCGCTCACGTTGGAGTTGGAAAGCCGGATGAAGTCTCCCTCATCGGGTAGCTTCACTATAGTAATGGCAGTTTTTGCACCAATTACCTCTCCATCCGATCCATTCGCTTTGGCCACCTGAACGGAGAGAACCTGCCCCATGGAGGCTTCGATAATGCCGCCGAAGGAAGCGGCTCCTTCATTAGTACTATTGTCGCCGCGTTGGTAAACGCTAGTCGTTGTCCCGGGAACACCATTACCGTCCAAGGTAAGTTGCTGCAAAAACGTGGTTCGGCCGCCACCCATTTTATCGATAAAAGTATTGGCGAAAACGAGGTAATGCCCACTTTCATTCAACGTGATGTCGCTGCCGCCGCTAAAGCCAAAGGCTCCGCCATCATTTTCGTCGGTGAAGGAGTAGCTAACGTCTTCAAATCCCCCTGTGACCATACCGGAAACACTGCCATCGCTCAGACGGAGATAATCCCAACTGTCGTCCAGTTTGACCAGCTGAATCGCAGTCCCGTCAGGTTCCCGCTGTGCATCGGCGCCGTTGTCATCTGTTCGTTGCGTTTGAAGTTGGAGAACCTGCCCAGCCGTAACATCGATAATGCCCCCACCGGCGGTAATGGCTTCGTCGGCCCCGCTGCCCCGACGGATGTAGCCTTGCGACCAACCGATCGGTAAGTCGCCAACTCCGGATAAATTGAGTTGCGTTTGGAATTCGGAACGATTACCGCCTCCGGTGGAATCAAAGCGGGAATTGTAAAGAACCAAATGGTGGCCTGAATCATTGATTGTGATATCCGTGGAACCAGGAAAGAAGGTGTAAGCGCTGCCGGTGTTGATTTCTATGTTGTTAAAATTATGGTTTATGGAGTCTCCCCCGTTGTCTATGGCAATCGCATTGGAAGCCGTCAGGATGGCAATGTCACCCGTAACCGGAGTTATCCGATCCTCCAATAATTCGCATAACGGCCGGACAATCCGATGCTGTTTTTTCAGGAGAGATTTTTTGTTCTTCTTATTTTTAAAACTGTTGTGTTTTCACAGTCTTTTTACTA
>CAZPPD010000117.1:0-10939 GCA_964588185.1 uncultured Alcaligenaceae bacterium
TGAGTTAGTCAATAAGCTTCTCAAATCCTATAGCCGTACCGACCCCGTGGACCATGACTTTTCCGTTTTTCTCTTTAAGGCGACCAACCATGTCCATGTTCACCATGGCCACTGTTTTCTTCAGAGGGAAGAGAGGATTTTTCTTGCAATAATGCCTAGAGCCCAACAATCCTTTTTCTTCCGCACTGAAGGCCATAAAGACCAGCTTTCGTCCCTGGCGATTTTTCATCTGCCCGAAACGCCGGGCCAACTCAATAACGGCAGTTGTTCCCGAGGCATTATCATCGGCACCAAAGTGGATCTTTTTGCGGTCTTCCTTCTTCTTTGCCCGGGAGCCGCTTTCGCCGTAGCCAAGGTGATCGTAATGGGCTCCCACAATCACAATTTCATCGGCCAGGGGTCCATTGCCTTCCAGCACGCCGATAACGTTTTTCACCGGGATTTTCTTGCGTTGCACCCGAGCGTCGATGGTGGCGGTCCAGCCTTGGAGGGGGGAACTTCTTGGCTGTAAATCTCGATCGATAGCTTCTTCTATTTGGATCAGGCTTTTTCCCAAGGAAGAGGAAAGGAGTTGGTTGGCGATGTCACGTTTAACATGAAGCGCCGGAATGTGGCTGGAAGAAAATCCGCGTGCCAGCAAACGGAAATTGAGCAGCTTGTCCTTTTTCTTTATTTCCGAGCGGTCGCTGACCATTAGAACCGCTGCAGCTTTGTGGATTTCGGCGTTGGCCAATTTGTTGACTAAGGCGGCGTGGCTTTGTTTGCGATCTTTATCGAACGGTAGGTGTTTGTTATCCCAATTGGGGGTCCGCCGAAGAACGATGACAATTTTCCCTTCCACATCGACGCCTTTAAAATCGTCATACTTGATTCGGGGTGCGGTCGCTCCGTAGCCCACAAAAACGACCGGTGCTTTGACTTTTCCGCTCCCGGAAAAGCCCATCACGGCGAAATGCCGGTTTTCGGTGAGTTCTATAGTTTGCCCTTGGGGACCATGCAAAATCAAACGGCTGCCTTTTTGCAGACGGCCTGCACCGGTGATGGTGAAGGGCTGAAAATAACTGTTATTCATATTCCCGGGTTTGAGGCCTGCTTTTTTGAATTGCTCCGCAATGTAAACCGCCGCTTTTTCCAGCCCCTTGGTCTCTACTCCGCGACCTTCGCACTCTTCGGAAGCCAAGTACTCGAGATCCTGTTGCATGCGGGTTTTAATCGCCGCATTGTTGGCTGCGAGCAGGGTTGTGGTTAAAGCAACGAAGCCAACCAATGCAAACAAGGATCTTCGGAGCCGGTTTGGATGTAATGAATATTTCCGCATTCTATTCTCCTGAGAATGGTAGTAATTCAAGTCGATGATGGGCGTTACTCAAACTGGTGTGGTGGAAAGGAAACAGTACATTTTGCCGGAACAGCCTTTCGTGGGCTTAACACAAAATGTACTTCACCCCTTTTCGCCACACCAGCTTCATTTTGCCGGAACGGCCCTGACCTCTTTTCACCATTCCAGCTTGAGGCTATAGACGTATTAAATCGAGGATTGCTTCGACTGGGAAGAGGGAACATTCTGTTCCCATTCCCGTTATTTGGGGGAACACCAAAAAGGATTAGTCAAGAACTTGAAAACCAATTGAATCAAAACCTGAGGGCATAAAAAAAGCGGGGAAGCTCTGTTCCCCGCTTTAGAGTCTTTCATTTCGGATTAGGTTCCGCCTAATAATTTTTGCTGGCGTTCTCCTGCTTCCCGATAGTAAAGCGGCAGGTAACGATAGTAAACTTCCAGAGTAAGCAAGCACAACGAAGTTTCCATTAATCGGCCTCCGGCTCCGGCATGGCGGTCGCCAACCGGACTCCAGCTACCGCTGACTCTTGGGTCTTTGGATTTATCCTGGCGTTTGACCAAATCCGCCCGCATAACTTCATTCCAGGCTTTCCAATCTTCATGGCCAAAGTGATGCATCACCTGAGTGGCGTAGTAGTAGTAATACATGTTCCGCATTTTTCCGGGCGGATAACGCTTCAGATTGGAAATCCCTTTGATCATTCGCAGGTTCTTGTGGCCCCAACCTTGCAGATATTGGCGGCATAATAAACCCACCGCTGTCATGGTCGGCCGAGACCCTTTGGAAGTGTAACCGTAGCCTTCATTCTTGGGATCGCAGACAGAATCCAAAAAATGGACTGCTTTCTTGAAGGTAATGTCCGGAACCCGAAGGCCGGCCATTTTGGCAGATTTCAGAGCCATCACACACCAGCCGGTTACAGAAGTATCGCCCTTTTGATTAGGGCCATAACGCCAACCACCTTCAGAGTGTTGCGCCGACACCAAGTAGTTCACCGCCATTTGAGCCGGACGGGCATAGTAGGGATCCTGAGTTAATCCGTAATCTTCGCAAATGGCTATTGTGGCTAGGGCGTGAGCATACATGCGGCCGCCAAAATAACCGGTACGGGGATCTTGGCGGGAAACCAGAAACTTCAAGGACCGGTCAATCGGCTTATCGTTAGGATTCACCTTTTTCGGACGGTGGGTGTGTTCAGCTCCTAAGAAGGGTAACAGGCCTAAGGCGGTGCCGGCGATTTCCGATTCCCTTCCAGTCCGACTACCGGCATTGGGGAACGGCCCATTAATTCTCCAGCCGCCATCTAACGATTGTACTCGTATCAGCCAAGCGGTTCCGGCGGCAACTGCTGCTTCGGTGGCTTTGGTCCCGCCGCCTTCAATTAACGCTCTTTCTCGGGTAGCACCACTGCGGCCAAAGAAACTGCCCGGCTTGATTTTGCTGCCGAACATGCCATAGCCGCCTAAGTTTTCCCCTTCAGTGGCATTGATACCTGGAAGTTGAAAACCGCCTTCTCCTTGCCCAGGACCACCAAATCCTTTTGGTGCTGCAATGCTGGAGGGCTGAACATTTTCCATGCCATTGAACACCACTACAGGTTCATCCGGGTTCACTAATCCCGGGACACTAACATCGGCTTTGCGGTCCACGTCATAGTTGATCTCTTGGCCCGGTTCCAGCGCTTCGGGGTCAATATCGGTGACGGTAAGAGGATCTTCCTTCATCTCGGGAATCGGCTCTTCCTCTTCGACGTTGTTTTCCTCTTTAGGGGGTGGCTCCGATTCCATTTTAGAATCTTCCACTTTCTTCTTCAGCTCGTCGATTTCCTCCATGGAAATCTCGTTCTTGGTGGCATTAGGTGGACCACTAACGAGGAAAAACATGACTGCAAAAAGGAGCCCGTGAAAGATTGCGCTGACCCCCATTGCCGGAATAAAAATAAGCCATCGGTAGCGGTCTTTTTTCCGATCTTCTTCCAAAAAGTTATACCGGATCAACGGAGCCGGGGCATTGGGTGTTTGGTTAGCCGGGGCTGTTGACATGGTTAGGTCCTTTTCATTTAAACAAAATTCTTATTAATCTATTATGGTTCCACTTACCGGGCAGGTGCAAGGAAAAACTCTGCCCGTGAGTCTAATTTGGGGAAATCGAATCCGATTCGCCCAAGTGGAATCGGGGGGATGGTTTGTCTTCAATCCTTTTCGCAACCGGGGGATTTTCATCTTCCGGACCGGATTCATTGCTTGAAACGGAAGCAGATTCCGATTCTTCTTCCAGGGAAGCCAAAAACATATCTCCACGGATATTATCCAGTTTTTCCTGAACTTGGGCATCACTTCTGCGAAACCACATATTTAACGCCGACATCAGAATAACCATCCCCACCCCTAAGGCTAACACACCCGCCATTATTCTCCAGAGAATTCCCGTATCCGGGCCAACCGCCTCATCGGGGACAGTGGTCTCAAAAGTTGGAGCAATGAACATAAGGGTTTTTCGCTTGGGGCCTTGGCGCGGTTCGTAGGATAATCGCTTGAAGAAATAGCCGTTGAACTTGATATCTTGGTTCATCTTTTCGGACAGCGGCACATTCTCAGGTTTTTTGGCGAAAAATACTACTACCGGGTTGCTCTTGGGGGTTTCCATAAAAACCCAACCGGTGTAGAGGAAACGAATTCCCTGCTTGCGTACCAGCGGGGGGGCTTCATTCTTGCGAAGCATTACTAATCGCCCCTTTACGGGAACTACGTCCCCTCGGTGTTTCCAGGGAGCATCATACAAATGGGAATAGGTTTTCCACTCGCTGCCTTTGGCACTACGTTCAAAGGCGCGGGGGTCGGTTGTGGCCGCGTTGATTATTGCTTGACATTGGATTCGGTATTCCGCTCTTTGGCGGGCATTGGAGTTTTCGTCGATTTCCATGCGGGGCGTATCATCATCCACGCTTCTTAGTTCTTCTTGGTCCAAAGGCGGGGCAACGATGGGAGCCGAGTCCACTTCTAAACCCCAAACCAAATTGTCCAATCCGGCAACTCGATGCGATAGAATAGCCAAAGGATCCCGCATAAAAACCAGCTGAGCCGCTGCTACATGTTTAGGATATTTGGTGTTTACCCAAAACTTTTCATGCTGGGCTCGGAGCCAGAGTTCATAATTCTGCAGGGAAAAACCCGGAGCAATTAACAGCAGGGTTGATTTTTCCTGGTTCTGAACGTTCAGTGAATTGAACCGCTTGAAAAAATACCCGGAAAAATAGACTGGGATACTTCTGGCCCCTAGGCGAACATCCTCTGGCTTGGTGGCAAAGAGTATGGTGATCGGCGTTTCGGCCTCATCCAAATGAACCCAACCTTCGTAAAGGGTGGGAACCTTGTCCTTGATTTTGCTGGGAACAATTACCTCGCGGAGAAACGATAACTTTCCGGAAAACGTAACCACTTTTCCCCGATGGTCATCCGGGTTTTCGAAGAGTTCCCGATAAGGTATCTCTTCTGCGGTGTCGGAAAAAGCCGTAGACCCGACGTTAGAAGCGTTTTCAATGGCTTGGTAGAGCACCTGAAGTTCATTCTTTTTCTTTTGGTCGGCGTCACTTTTTAGATTCAAGAAATACAAGCGGGTATCATCGGCAACATCGGTTAATAATTTGGGATCCAATTCGGGAACATTCTTCTCAGGGATTTCAACTTCCAGTCCCCAAGCCAAGTTTTCTTTAGCTGCCAAGCGAACGCTTAAGATGGCAAGAGGATTCTTCAGAGAAATAAGTTGGACCGTTGAGACATGTTTCGGACAAGGGCAATTAACCCAAAAATCCCAATATTGTTTATTGCCCGCCTTGTTGTTAACCGGCGGCTTTTCCTGGCTGATTGCAGTGGCGGAGAATGAGAAAAGGCAAATGAGCAAGGATAAAAAGTAAGGAATGGTTCTCCTCAAAAGATCTGGAGTGGAAATCAAGACCATGTTTGCCACCTTGAGAGTAGCGTAAGCTACGATTCTCTGTTTCACCAATATTAACGACGAGAAACCCAGCGGTTTAGATTCTTTCTGCCGACTCTTTGGGGAGAGGATGATTTATTTATTGGCCGCCAAGGGAAGGAGCCACAAAGTTCACTTTCTTGAAACCGGATTTTTTGCAGGAATCATAAATGGAAACGAAATAATAGTGTTTTAAATTTCCATCGGGGTGTAGTTTAACATTTGCTTTTGCTTCGCCGACTTCCTTTCGCAGCACTACCATGCGTTCCAATAAATCCACCAATCCCCTTTTGATGTACTGATCCACTTTTTGGGCAACGTATTTACTGTCATTACTCTTGTTCGGATCAATTTCCGGGTCGGTAAAATCGCAGACCGTTTCGTATCCGGATGCCGCCGGGGTTTTCAACTTGATTTGGTAGGGCATGCCGGGTTTCATGTGCTGGGACGGCGTGCCTTCCTGATGAGCAATCACCCGTAACTTGATTTCATCCGATACTTTGATGATGTCATCATCCCCGGATAATTCTTCCTCCGCCGCCTTGCGGGTAGTTAATGCTCCTGCTCCTTGTTTCTCTTTTTTCTTGTCGACATAGTCCTCGGTTTCCGGGGGTAAAAGCTCCCCCATTATGTGGCCTTCCAGGGCGGAGGGGTGATAAGTCATCACGAAAAACGCCAAGAGCTGAAAAGCCATATCCAGCATCGGGGTAATGATAATCCCCAAGTTGACTTCTTTGTTTTCATGGTCAGGTGTTGCACCCATGCCAAATCCTCAACTCTTACCTTTTAGAAACGGTTGTTAAGCCTTCTTGGTTTTATCCAATGGGATCATTTCCACCCGTATTTGCCAGTTGGTAAAACCGGCACGAGCACACGTGTCGAGCATATTGTAAACCATGATGTACTCGGCATCTTTGTGAGCACGTAGGACCACCCAAACTGTTGGTTTTTTCCGGCCGGCTTCCTTTGCTTCTGCCAGGATTCGGTTCTTTCGCTTTTGCAAGCGAACTTTGATTTCCGCAATGGACAATTCCTTCTTCTCCGGATTAATGACGCCGACTAATTTTCCTTCCTCATTTAGGTTGATGAAAACGTAAGCGTCTTCCTTGTCGACTTTGGTCATTTCCGTGGCATTTTCTGCTTTGGGAAGGATGATCTCCTCACTGATTTGGTCTACGCGGACAAAGTTTACGGTAATCATGAAGAACATGATTAACTGCAGCACGACATCCAACAAGGGGGTTAGATTCGGGGCACCTTCTTCGGCGTTACTACTACCGGCCATATCCTCACCTCATAATCAACGAAACACTTTAGTTTTAAAATCAGGATAAAAAATTCTCATTAACCCTGAGCGGGCCGAATTGCGGCCGCATTCGGCGCACCTTGCTGTGCCGGTCTACCCTGTTGAGCCGCAGCGGCTTGTTGCGGGACTTGTTGGCCCGGAACTGGCTGTTGGGGTTGCGTGGGAGCAGGTGCCCCCGGTTTTTTGGAATTGTGGAACATTTGCGTCAACAAATCATCCGCAAGGTTGGAAGTATCCATGGTGATCCGGGTAAGTCGATTCCGAAAATAAGCATTGCAAAAGATAGCCGGAACGGACATGGCAATTCCCAGAAGCGTCACCACCAAGGCATGGGAAATACCGCCGGCAAGTTTTTCCGGACGAGGAGTCCCACCGGAGGACAATTCCATAAATGCCAAGATCATCCCAAAGACCGTACCCACTAGTCCAAGCATCGGTCCCAAGGTTCCGATCGTGGCCAAATAATTGATAAGCTGTTCTTTGCTTGCCTTGATGCTATCCACCATATTGTAGGCAGCATGCCTGGCGTCCTCGATGCCGTATTGCAAACGCCCCATCCCGGCCGTTAAAACCCGAGCGAGGAACGAATTATCATTGCGGCAAATATCAAAGGCCGGCTTGAACTGCCGTTTGTTAACGAGATCGGTAAATTCGTCCACAAATCCGGTCGGAATTGCTACGCCCATTCGCAAATCCATGGCCAGCACAACAATTAAGCCAACCAATGCCAAGGATATAAGAGCCAACAACGGGCCGAAAAACACACCCGCAGACTCGATAATATGGACGAACAAATTAGGAGTATGCCCTTTATCTCCTTCTTGGGCAAAAGCGATATTGGGGATTAGGGTTGCGACCCCGATGACCACCAAAGCAACTCCCCAAAACCGTGATAATCTTATGCAATCATTGAAAAATCGATTCTTCAGAATGGCCATGTTGGTCTTCCCGGCAAATAAAGGTTTGAAAATTGTAGCGGTTAGTACCCCTCTTTTTATTCAAGTGGGAGCACCTGCCAAGATAATGTGTTGGAGCTTCTCAAGGGATAGGAGATGAATTTATCCTAAGCGCCCTGCAGTAATTTGAGACGATGAAAAAGGAAGTTAGTTCCCTTTAGTTTTAAATTGCTGCTGTGCGCTGCCAACACAAAGAAGGTTTATTTAAAGGGAAAGGGAAAAACAATCCAATTGTTAAAAAGAGTAGAAATATCCCTTATCCCCTAAATTCCACTATTCATGATGAACGGTCAAGGTTTTGTCGTCAAGCATTTTTCAATTATGCAGGGAATAATAAGGGATTTCACAAGGAAAAATTGGAATATTCCTTTTGCGGGATAATTGTTGCGATAAATGAGATTCTTCGACAGGCAAATTAATCGCCGCCCCCAACCACACCTTCGTAACGAATGACGCATTCACGGTCGGATTCGGCATATTCTTTTTGGATTTGACGCGCTTCGGCGTAGCTAAAACAGGTTATCAAAGGTTCCTCGGCTGCGTGTGGGGGGCATTGATGTCGGCGGTCCATACGCAAATAAACCACATAGGTATTGTCGTGGACTAAATCCATGATAGTCCCCTTTGTAAAAAAGAAGCCAGACTTGTTGCAAATCCTGTTATCGGGGCTGAGAGGGTATTTGAATCAAAAGAAAAGATTTGTCCTTCCTGATGTAAAAAACTAACAACTGATTTACCGGTTTACAACAAAAATCTGGGAAAACCGGAAAATATTATTATTCAGCAAATAAGTAAAACTAATTCAGATGGGTACTTCAAATTTGAAAGCTAACTTCTAAAGGAGCAAATTCTTTAGGGTGAACCAATAAAAACGCACCAAAACAATGTATTTGTCTTGGTGCGATTCTTTCCTGTGGCGGGGAAAAAACAAACTCAATCATCCTTTTTCGCATCGGATTTTCCCAATCCGGAATTCGTGGAATTCGTCATATTCATCAAGTGTTCCAACCGTTCTTGGTAATGTTTTGGGACATCTTGAATCTTGGATTCCCGAATCTGTTTTTTCCCATCCCGAATGGTGATCTGACCGATTTTCGCTTTTCCATCAACTACTTTGCCGGTAATGGAAATCGCCAAGTCTCCTTCTCGAAATTGGGTGAAGAAGCGGTTTTTTGTGCGAAAAGCGGAAATTGATGTACCTTCTTTTCCGCCAGGAAAGGGGAAGACTTTAATTTTCCGGGGGTGCACTTTGATAGCTTTGACTTTCACTTTCACTCTTTTAATTTCCGGCAGCTGAATCCTTTTAATGGTTCTCCTTTTTCCTTTTCGTATAACCTGGGCGGCAACTGCTTTGTCCCCTTTTATCCCACCAACAATCTGTGCGAGTTTAATTAGGTCGGAAGGCACATCCTGATCGGCTAATTTCAAAAGAATGTCATTGGTCTTGAAGCCTGCCTTACCCGCCGGTGAATTTTTTATAACCTCCTGAATAATGAGACCTATTCCCTTGGGAAGATTTAGCTGATCGCGAAGGACAGGGCTAGGGACCTCCGGGGAGATGCCTAACCGGCCTTTCGGGGAATAGGGTCCCGTATGTAGCAAACTCTTGGGTTGATTATGCCCTTTAATATCGATGTCAACTCCGGGCGAAGGCCACCGGTATTGTCGCCATTTGGGTAATGCCATCCATTTTCCGCGATTCATTTTTTTGACTGCATCCATTATCTCTTTGCGAATGGCGTCAACATTCGAACCTTTCTCCAGCTTTTCCAGTTTCTTCAGGGCTTTTTGCAATTCGTTCCAGCCGGGTTGATGCTTTTGCACCACGATTTTGTTTCCATGGGCCTTTAAGGAATAGGAATCTGGTTGGATAACCACGGTGGAGATCAAGGGAATGAATTTATTTTTGCCGTTTTTGGGAAGGACCTTGGATACATCGACCTGCGCCTGCGATGGAAGACTTCCTTTCTTCAGATAGATCATTTTTGCCGTGGCACCTTCTTTGGGTTCGGGAATAACCCATACCCGGAAATTAGGAACCGTTTGAATGGTTACCGATTTTGCTGGGACAGGTTGGATGGTAAAGGGATTTACTGGGGCAGTTTGGATGGTCACTGACTTTGGAACATCTTGGATAATGATTTTTTCCTGGGCCACTGCTTGGATCCCCAATCCGGAGAACAAGGCCGAGAGAATTAACAAACCAACTCCGGCAGGGAGCAATCGCCAAATAGAGCACCGGCGTTTTCCATTGCCTGGTTTTTCCACGAGCATTGTAACCCTCCTGTAAAGATCGGAATGGTTTCCCGAAACTCCGGAAGCAACCGCGGAAATCTCGGGAGAGGTAGTTAAACTTAAAAGAAATTCTGCATAGTCCACATTCTGGTCATCCTGTTGCAACGCCGCCGAATCGGCCACGTACTCCCGGCAAAGCCTTATTTCCCGGCAGATCCACCAACACCAGGGAACAAAAAAGAACAGGGATTTGGCCAAACCGCAAAGTAATCCGCTCCAGGAATCGCAACGCAGAATGTGCATGATTTCATGGGAAAGTATCCAGCGTAACTGGTTTGAGTCTTCCTGGGAACGCATGGATTCCGGGAGCAATATGGTTGGTCGAAATAGCCCGAAACTAAGAGGGACCTTTACTCGAGGGGAAAGGAGCAACCGTGGAATATTCCGGCGGGGATAGAGACCTTCCAAGAGTCGTGAGAATTGATTCGGGGGAAAACCGGCACTGCGAACCAATAGATGTAATTGCCAAAACGCCAAACCCAAGCGGATGAAAAGTCCTGCCGCAACCATCGCATATATCACCAAGAGTGCCTGTTGCCATGGGAAACCATGTGCGAAAGAACCCATTGTTGTAGAGGTTGTCTTGGCAGGGGCCAAATCCCCGCCTTTCTCCCCGGCTGGTTCGGGTGAAGGTTTCGTTTCCTCGTCTGAGCCGGAATTCTGCTTTTCCAATGGCCCTTGAAAGTCGCGAAAATGTGAAACTTGTTTTTGTGCAGATTGATTGTTCACTTCAAGGGGATTGTCGCGAACTTGCTTAGAGGGGCCTGATTTTTCCTCGGTTAGATCTACTGGAATGACAATCCAGGAAGGCAACAAAGACAACACTGGAACACTAAGAGCCGCGATTAATCCCATCTCCCCTACCCGTTGCTTTGAGGCTGGTTGGCGAATCCAGCGCATCAGCAACCAGGTCAGAATAAAAATGATTGTTCCGCCCAGGGAACTCTGCACCAGCCAAAACCCCACATAAGACCCATAGAAGCTCATTTTTTTTCTCCCTTGTCCTTTCGTGCCCGGGCAAGGATATCCTGCAATCGTACCAGTTCCTGGGACGAAATCCGTTCAGACCT
>CAZPPD010000118.1:0-10918 GCA_964588185.1 uncultured Alcaligenaceae bacterium
GGTGGATTCGAGTAACGGCCAAGCGATCATTCGGGCTACTCCACCTCTGCAAACCAATGGCCAGGTCATTTACTCTCTCGAAGGTCAATCCATCCGCTACAACGAAGTTCTTGGTGATGGTGGTCCGGAACATCCGGAATGCCCGGATGATGCTCCTCCAGAAGAAAAAGATCCCGCTCGGGAACGCAAGCCCAATGCACTTCTGGGCCAATTCCTGTCCAGTGATCCGGATGCAACCGCGGACCAGTTTAAGGTGGAAATTGACTGGGGCGACGGTACGCGAACACCTGGAATCGTCCGCCAGGTTTCTCCGAAATCCAAGATCCAATACGAGGTGTTGGGAGAACACACCTACGAGCGAGAAGGACCTTATGTTGTCACTATGTTTATCCAGGACACAAAGAATGATGTCGGCGGGATTGGCGGAGCACTCTCGTATGTGATTAATGTGACCAATGAGGAAGACATCGAACGCCTGTCACCGGATGGTGAAACACTAGTCTCCAGCGGTTCTCAGGAAGGTTTGAACCTCCGGGTCAACATGGATCGAATAACCGGCCGCTATACCATCGACGGTTTTGGGAAAGCTCAATACGGGTATAAGTTTGAACTGGATACCGCAGGTGGTAACGGCAAAGGAGATTCCTCGACCATCGAAGAAGGTCAGGGAGGTGAGGTTGAAATCACGAAATTATTTGCGACCGGGGAATTCAATGCGGTTGGCTTCAGTCTCGACGACTACACCTTGGAACAATATGAGGTGGAAATGGAAGGCTCGCAGGAAAGTAGCGGGTCTACCTCTAAAGCCGAGTTTGGAGATACTTACACCATAACTTCAGAAGGAAATTTCACCTTTACGGATGATAAGGTCTATGATCTGGGTGTGTTTGATTGGATTCGCACCGAGGAAAACTCTTCCCAGTACAAGCAAGAAGGTTTCCGTAAAGTCGATCGCAACCTCCAAGGCCAGATCGACGGATTAGCCGGGAAAGAGTCCCGCGAGGCAGCCAATCCATCCTTAACCGGCAAATACGAGATTATTGGTTCGCAAACCTCCAGCGACCGTCTCCAAGAGACTGGAAATTACTTCGATAGGACAATTCAACGAGTTCGCCGAACCGAATCGGATTCCATCTCCAGCCAAACCGGCGACCACCTTACCTTCCACTACGAACAGGATATTACTACCCACTCCGTCTCGGAGGTTACGGATGGTTTCATTAACCTGGGAACAGGCAGCTACAGCCTGACCATCGCGGTATCAAATACCAGCGAAATTGTTTTACAGGAAGAAACCAATCAAACCAAGGCGACCGAGATTACCGGAATCACGACTTTCGAATCGGAAGCAAACAAATCCGGTAACAATAATTCCGGCAGCTATTCTATCTTCACCGAATCGGTTACAATTTCCAATCAGAATCGGGTAGATGATAACCAAACTCACCACCAAGAAAATGACTCCACCACCACGGTTACCGCCACGGAACAAGCCAGTGGAAATGCCAAGCTTGGTGGTTACGAGATTTCCACGGAATCCACTACCGAATCCATCTCCACCTACTCGGTTGATAACCTAACGCTATCGATAAGCGGCATGCAGGAATCGACGGGAGAGAAATCGTCCACGCAAACCGGCCACCTGTATGACGGAGACTATCATTACGAGGAGATATCGGAGACTGAGTACGAATCTTCCTCCACCGAAGTTAATCAGACCAGCACTACTACTCGGAGCGACGCCGGCACGATCAGTGAAACGAGTTCCGATCAGGGTAATAAGAAGGAGGGATACTTCTCCATCACTAAACATAGTGTGAATGACTCGGTCAGGACTGAACAAATCATTAACCAGACTTCGACCTCGGATTCCACTACAACGTTTACCATTATTGATGACTCGGAAAAAACCGGAGATGTTTCCGGAGAATACTCTTACCTAGGCATTAGCACCACCACGTCGGTCACCCTGGGAGAGACCGTTAATGGCACCTCAACGGCAACTCAGAATTCGACTCAGTTCTTCGAAACCCAATGGAGTGGCTTTGGGGACACAGTAACCGGACTGAACAATCGCGAGGAGTCTTTCCGATCCGACTCGGTGACTGAGGAAGAAATCGTTAATCAGTCACTCGCCGTAACGACTATCACTACCTCCGAGAATACCGGCACCTCATCGCTGGGAAGTAATTCCATCACCGGTGAGTTTATGAAGAGTCAGACCAGTAATACGACTTCCTTCATCAACCAAACTACGGTGAATCAAACCGATGTTGAGGAATCCGAATCTATTTCTCAAACCGAAACCATCACGGATACGCTCGGCAATTCGGTAACAGGTGTCTTTGATGTTGTTTCGATCAGCACCAAGATTTATGATGCAGAAAATACTAAGACCGAGACCGTTCCTGTAGTAGTTGATGAGGTACCTCTGGGTACAGCCGTTGTGGTCACTTCCGGGGAATCCGAAGGTAGCGAAACCATTGAAAGTCACCGAGTTGGGAATTCCATTACCGGGACCTACACCACTTTGGATGAAATCTCCAAGTATTCTGAGGCGACTGAAACATTCGTTCATACCACGCTGGATGCCGAAGGATCCGTGACGCAAACGGGTGACCGGACCCGTCTAACCTCCGTTACTCAATCTGTGAGTGCTACCGGTAATTCGGTGATGGGAACCTCGGTCAGCATTACCAACGTAAGTGCGGAAACCTCCAGTTCCGAAAACTTATATAACCAAACCCAATCTATCTCCTTGATTTCTTCGACTATAGGCGAAAGCGAAACCGAAAATACCGCCAATTCGATCACTGGTGTTTATGAGATGATCGAGACCGGGACCGAGGAATCCTCGCAAACCAAAATCGTAGAAAACCAATCCCAGACTCTGACCACCAATGTGGATTCGGAAACCCTTGAAAGTACAAGCACCACCAATGGTAACTCGGTAACAGGTGATTTTGACGGCACCTTCGACCGGCTAACCGTTACGACCACAGAAGAAACTTCTACGAACCAAACTATTACCAGTGATTCCACGACAACCAGCACCATGGATGTGACTGGAATTCGAAATGGAAATCAGATTTCCGGAGATTCCTTCACGGATTCCGATACCATCTATACCACGGCCGTTACCAATACCACCACGAATCTAACCTCAATCTCGGAATCGGAATCGGAATCCACCGTCGAGGTTGCCTCCGAAGAGACCAGCAATCAAATTACCGGTGCCTATGAAACGGTTGAGGTTTCAATCTCCTCAGCAAGCTCAACAGAAATGCTTACCAATCAAAACCAAACCATTGTTACCACTACTTCTACCAGTGGAAATGGTTCATCAAACAGCACCGGGAACTCGGTTGTAGGGGATTCGACTACAGTCCAGACGCTCCATTCCGTAGAAACAACAGTTTCCGATGAAACCAATCAAGGTCAGACCATTAAACGGGAAACGGAGACCACCAGTGACTCAACTAAAACACAAAGCCACAATCCGATAACAGGAACCTATGGTTCTTCAACTGATGCCTCATTGACCTCAACGCAAACAAGAACGATTGATAATCAAACCCTCCACGCAAATGCCGAGGAAACGACTTTCCACGAAATGACCCAAACCGGCAGTGGCAATACAATAACCGGCCGTTCCACAAACGAGCAGCACTTGATGACGGCAACTTCGAGTGAGGAGATGTCGGTCAATCAAACTCAGACCTTCACAATAAATTCCTCAATGGACATGGAAGTCGATTCCATCAGTAAAGCGAATGACATTTTAGGTGATTACGAGAGCACGGAAGAAAAACCCTTCCACTCGGAATCGGAACAAGTGGTGGTCAATCATACCTTGACGTCGACGATCTTGACTATCACCGATGGAACCGAAAGTACGGAGAACTCGGGGAATTCTATTGCCGGAATATTCGAGATCCAGGCTTTATCCGCTGATACGACTACGACCACTACTAATAGTGAAAACCAAACCGAGACGTTCACGGGTAGCGATACGACTACGATGAATACCACTTCCAGCCGGAGCGGCAATTCAATCGACGGCAGCTTTACCTCGCAACAAGAGGTGACCAGCGAAAGTTCTGCAGAGGAAACAACTACCAATCAAACATTAACTGTATCGGTAACCTCCAGTTCTACGTCGACTCTCAGTTCAGAACAAACCGGAAATTCGATCACAGGTGATTCGGAGAATATCTCTGAATCAACGATGGAATCAACCACCAATACTACCCAGGAAAACCAAAATGAAACTATCACTTCAACCCAAGTTATAAACAAAGAAGAATCAGCCAATTCCACTAGCAACAGGATCACCGGCGAATCCGACGTGGAAGTAGCTTCGATAGTAACTTTAGAATCCGAATCTACTACCACCAATCAAACTAAAACCACCGAGGATACCACCACCAGTACCAAGACCGGCACATTGATCCGGACCTCCAATGAAATTACTGGTGAATTCGTTACCGATACCACGATGACAACGGAAACGTCCTCCGAATCCACCAGTACCAACCAATCCCTGACCATCACTCATACCGGATCCGGAATCAGCGAAGAAACGGGAACCAATTCCGGGAATGCGATCACTGGAATTTATCACAGTGAAACGGAAACCCTAACCACGTCTCAGGATGAAGTTACCAGTGTAAATCAAACTCTCTCCACCTCCGAAACTTCCAACACCTCCGTTGTCAACACCATGATAGTGGATGGGAATTCCGTCACGGGAGACATGGAATCGACCAGCAATACTGAGGTAGAAAAATCCGTAGAATCCAGCGCAGAGAACCAAACGAAGTCCTCCTCTTCAACGGAGACGATTACTAGTTCTGATACCAGCACCGGAACCAGTAATACGAATTCGGGAGAATTTACCCGATCGACATCCTCGTCGACAACTTCGATTCTTTCTTCCACGGTTGCGAATCAGACCTTAACTACGACTACGGACAGCGAATCTACGACTACGACCTCAGGTACGAATGTTGGGAACTCGATTACAGGTGCTTTTGAAATTACCAACACGACAGACACCACCAGTACTGAAGATACAAACATAGAAAACCAAACCTTGACCTCTGATGAGCACACGGAATCCAATATTCACAATGAAGGAACGAATATTGGGAATTCCATCACGGGTAGTTATACCAGTTCCGATAGTTCGACTACGGAAGTGTTCACTCAAACGGTTATTGTCAACCAAACATCGAACACTGCTTCCGAGAGCACTACAACGATCACCGGTAGCAGTACCATTTCCGGGAATTCGATCAACCACACCTACACCAACAATGGAACGATGACTACGGATTGGTCAGAATTATCTACCTATGACAATCAAACTCAGTCCTCGACTCGAGAAGGATCCGGGACCTCCGAGAAAATTACAAGCTCCTCCGGCGACGAAATACTTGGAGATTCGCAATCTACTGAAACGGTGGTAAGTTCTTCTTCCAGCTTTGAAGTATTTACCAACACTATTGACACGATCGTAATCACTTCTGAAACCGAGGTTTCTGATTCTTCCAACTCTTTGGTCCGGACAGAGTCAAATTCGATCTCCGGTGCGAAAATGATATTGGAAGACAGTGTCCAGGGAGAGTCGGATTCGACAGTAACCCTGAACAACCAAACTTCCGAAGAAACCACTACGACCACAGATGTATCCGATTCACTGACAACCGGTGAAAGCAATGAAATAACCGGGACCTTCTTGAGTAATTCCGAATCGACAGTTGAATCCACCAGTAATTCCACGACTACAAATCAAACGCAAACGACGACTACCGAAGATACCTTTACCTCAACTTCAATCTCGGAAATGAGCGGGAATGAGATTACCGGGATTTACGAAAGCACAGGGACATCCACAGTTTCCTTTAACAATTCCAGCCTGGATTCCAATCAGGGCGAAGAATTAGATGTGACAACGACCGGTACCCAAATCGGTTCAAGCGAATCCACCGGCAACCTCATAACACAGGAATCCGAGGGATCCACGACTTCCGATTCCGATGTCAGCTCAACATCAGTCCTTACAAACCAAACTCTTCGAGTCGAGAAGACCTCCCAAGAGATTTCGACTACGACGGATACGTTCGTTAGCAATCAAATAACCGGCGATAGCAGCGGGACATCAACCTCCAGTGGAACTAGTCCATGGGAAAAAGAAGTTACCAACCAAACCTTGACTGCCACGGCTTCTGCGACCGTAGAATTTGCGAGTTCCTCGGAGTTCAGCGGCAATGAAATCACAGGAGTCTTTGAGCAAAATGCAAATTCTGATTCCACAACGACCGTTAATGGTGAAGATACCAATCAAGCCTTGTCCGTGACTTTTCTGGATGTAATTACTGAAGCTACCTCATCGACTCAATCGGGGAATTCCATCACGGGTGAGTATCTAGAAGATAGCAGTTCAAGCAATAACACGGATCGGGAAAAAACTATCACGAATCAATCTTTAACCGTTGAGATACATTCACTAATCACTGTTACTACCGACCGGGAAGGGGAAGGAAACTCCTTTACCGGAATTAGTTCCGACACAACCACTAACCGGACAATTTCTGAGATCTCGCAAACGGATACCAACCAAACAATGGAGGTCCAAGTCAATTCGAGTGGCGATGTTACTCGGACCACGGAATTAGATGTGAACAACATCACGGGCGTGTTCAGTTCCAGCGAAACTACTATCGGAACCTTTAGTCGAGATGAGACGGAATTAAACCAAACTCTAATCATAGAGACCAGTGAAACCACTGATACAAACGGGTCCTCCTCAACCAGCGGCAATTTAGTAACCGGCGATTCCACTGTCACCGCAAATAGCAGTTCGACTACAACCCGGGAGCAAACCAGTATCAATCAAACCGAAACCGTTAACCAAACGGTGACGGAGGAGGCAGAATCCAATAGTTTGCGAACAACCAATGACTTTACCGGATTGTTTAGCGGAGATTCAACCACTACGGTCAATACTACTATTGAACAGGCTTTGGAAAATCAGACGCTTTTAGTAGAAGGAACTCGAACTCTGACAAGAACTATTGAGAATAGTGAGTCCGGGAATGATATTACCGGGGCCTTCACCACAACCTCAACCACCTCAACACAAGGAACTCTAGAAGAAACGGATACCAATCGAGTTCGTTTAGTAACGGTAACCTCATCGGATTCCTCGCAGGACGATTTTTCCGCATCGGGGAATAATATCTCCGGAGAATATACCCAAACCGTTTCCAGTACTTCCTCTTCCGAGTACACAGAAGTCAACAACATCAATCCCAACAGCACCATCACGGTGAATAATTCCGGCAGTAGTGATTCCACGAGAACTGGAAATAGCATCAATGGAACTTACTCGGGTAGTTTTGAAGGAAATAGTGCACGAAGCTTGGTGGAAACCTTTTCCTACGAGACCTTAACGGTAGATATTACCGAGAATTCTGAAACCGATTCTTCCGGAACATCCTCTGGAAATGAGATTGAAGCTACCAGAAGTTCTACCAATACTTCTACTACAACCTCTACGGTTGAGCGGAAAGAAACCAACCAGACTTTGAGCGTAGAGTTTACTTCAACTTCAACTTCAACTACGGATTCGGAGAGCACCTCAAATGAAATCACTGGAGGATTCACTTCCAGCTCAAGCACAACAAGTTCCTCTGAATCTACTGAAACTAGTGAGAATCAAACTTTAAATGCTACTATCAATCGGACAACGAGCTTTGAAGGCACTTCAGATTCATCGGGTAATTCCATTACAGGAGAATCATCCTTCTCCTTGACTTCAAATGTCGAGAATACGGTTGACGAAACCAATACTAACCAAACCCTGACAATTGAGATTTCAACAACCGGCACAACGGAAACTACCGAAACCGGCACATCCAATTCGATAACCGGTGAATCAAACCTCCAGAGGTCAACTTCAACAGAAACCACCCGAGAGCAAACTGATACCAATCAAACATCTACTGTTTCTGCTGATTCGACAATAACGAGTTCTTCCACTTATACGTCCACCGACAATGTATTTACCGGAATTTACGAAACCTCCCAGACATTCGAAAATAGCAGTATTACGGAAGAAACCGAGACCAATCAGACCCTAACCAGAACTTTGTCGATCTCCAATGATGGTTCGGGTTCCTCAACCCGATCCGGGAACTTTATTACCGGCGACTATACCTCTTCATCAAGCACGGAATCTTCTTCTGTTCTGGATGAAACTCTCGAGAATCAAACTCTAACCGTAACAACTCATCAAACTGAAACCAACGATGTCTCGACCAGCGAAACCGGAAATGATCGTTTCCGTACCTTCGAACTGACGGAAACCATAGATCGGACCGTTGTTACCGAGCAAGATAGTGAGAATCAGACTCTTTTAACCGAAGGCACGAAAACCACCGTTGAACATTCTGTCCGCAATCAATCCGGGAATACCACAACCGGCAGCTATGAAGAGGATGTTGTTTTTGATTCGACGATCACATTAACTTCTGTGGCAACTAACCAGACTCTCACTGAAAACGATAATCAAGATGGAACCAGCCATTTGGAATCTTCTCGTTCCGGAAACAGTATTACGGGAGATTTCACCGCCACGGTTGACTCGAACGCTTCAATTACCCTAAACCCGACGCGGACAAACACGGACGAGTCAGTTGGAAGTGAAAAAGAAGTTGACACAACTTTCGAATCCGATCAGTCCGGAAACATGATTACAGGTGCGTATCAGGACCATTCCGTTTCCACGCAAACAACCAGCAATGACCAATCCGCAACCATCGGTACACGCAATTATACCGGAATGGAAGAGAGCACTACTACGACAACCAGTGATACCGTCTCCAATACTGTCACTGGGGATTCGACTATCACTCAAAATACCACCGCGAATTATACTCTCGACCGTGATACCACCTATGAGGACGGCAGCGACACGCAGGAGGTCACAAGTACCGAAACCTCCGACGATACTACTACGATGAACTCCATCACAGGTGATTTTTCTTCTACCTCTACCAGTTCCTCGGAATCGGAAACCATAGAATCCGGTACTCGAAGCGGCCAATCTTATAGTTTGTCTGCGGACAGTACAAGCACTACCACTACCGATCAAACCGGAAATTCCCTAACAGGTGTGGTGGATACTGATTCCTCAACGACATCGGATTCCTCCTCCACCCGGACCGTTGATGATACTGAAACCGGCATGTTGGAACTGACAATAACCTCCCATGCCGAGATCGACGACCTGCAATCCGGCAATTCTATCACTGGGGCCTACACTTCCAACACTACCCTGATAGCCAATGAGGTAACGGATCAGGACACCACCAGTGCGGACGGGACGTTCGAATTTACCGTTCATGTGGAAACGGACACCAATAACACTTCGACGGGGTCTGGAAATGCCGTCACCGGGGACTTTGCCAGTTCCAATGATTTCCTGGTGGAAACATCCTTGTCTCAGGACGGAGTCTCGCCGGCGGGGATCTTCAGCTATGATGTCGACAGTTCAGATGATGGGGAAGATGATATTTCCGGGAATACGATAACCGGAGAGAGGACCATTGACAGCACTGGAACGGAAACCTATTCCTTCACCAAGAATTACTCCGAACCGCAGTCGCCATCTGGAGAGTACTACCAGATCGATGGTCAAGGAACCAAAACTTACACCTCGGAAGAAACCCAATCCTCAATTACCGGGGAATATACACGAACCACTACTGGAACGGACACATTCGAACTCGACCAAACGGGACGGGATTATCCAGGAGGTGAATTTTCTGCAGAGGTTGATGGGACCGATACCTTCACAATTACAGAGGAAAGCAATCATGATGCCGGTGGATATGAGAGGAATACCACCGGAACGGGAACTGCTGATGTTACAGTCACTCGAGATGGTTTGTCCGATTCCAGCACCGAAACTTATGACCTCAGTCTCGAGCAAGCCGGCAACTACTCATCCGGGAAGATAGTAACCAATTCCGAAACCGGAAGCCGATATGCCCAATTACCATTGTTTGTAGCACTGGACAATGGCAACACCGGGACGGCAGGAGTTTTGGACAATGCCATCGTCGGAGCACCTTTGTTGTTAGGAAAAGCTCCGGAATTAGGTGGTGGTGCACCTGCAATTCTTAGCAGCCAAAACATCTCAGCAATCAGTTCTGCTCTTAGCGCCGGCGCAGGATCATTAATCGAACCGCAAGTTCGAGGACTGGAAGCCCATGGCTTGGCCGAAATTCAAACGTCGATTGCTGCCTCGGGTTACATGGCTGAAATGGGAGCGGACTTCATCTATCGCTACTGCTTCCCGGCAGGCACTCCAATTCTGTTAGCAGACGGTAGTTCGAGAGCAATTGAAACGTTTACGGGTGGTGAAAAAGTTTTGGCAGTGCCGGATAGTGATCCTAATCAGGCACCTCAAATTGCAGTCGTTTCCCGGGTTTTCCACAACACACCCGCTCAACTTTGGACGATCCATGCAAATGACCAGGCGATTGACACCACGGCAGGTCACCCGTTCTTCACCCAACAACGTGGTTGGGTACGAGCAGACCACTTGCTTCCTGGTGATCGATTACTTTCCGCCAATGGGAGATGGTTAACCGTTCAAGAGGTTATTGAGTCCGATGTTGTAGAACCTGTTTACAATCTTGAGGTCGCAGATTGCCACACTTACTTTGCAGGTCTATCCAATGGAGACTGGGTATTAGCTCACAACCAAAGTGTCGCAGACCTTCTCCTTAGTGCTTTGTCCGGTGCCTATGACTTCGCCCAGGCCTTCTATCAAGGGGTAATGTTTGGTATTGAGGGAATTGAGAGCCTAATAAAAGAACTAGTAGTTCCTCACATCCAGCAGGCA
>CAZPPD010000119.1:0-10913 GCA_964588185.1 uncultured Alcaligenaceae bacterium
CCTCTGCTTTTGAAATACTGGCGAAGCTTATTTCATGAAAGTATCCACCGGGCTTTTGCCAACCGTGCCGAAGAAGGGTCCTTTACGGATGAGGAGATTAATTCCCGGATAGATGCTTTGGGCCGAACGGAATTCGAAGAGATTCGAGCGGTATTGACCAAAGATCACCACCTTCCCCGCGAGGCAACGGACCGGGAAGTTTACATTGAATTTGTGGCGATATTCCTGGAACTGAAATATTTCGCCAAGCAATTATTGCCGGTTTATTTCCCTGCCCTTTCGGATATTGATTCGGTCGCCGAGTTGATTTCCCAGGACTTTGATGTCCAGGAACTTTTTGAAAAGACACGTCTGGAAGATGCTCCCGAACCCAAACGGGTGGAAAAGGATAATGTGTATGAGTCCCACGATTATTATTGGCGGCTCATCCGGTATGCAGAAAAATGCGAAAAAGTCGGCAACATGGTGAAGGCCGCGATAACGCGAACACGGGCGGCCCGAGTCGCTCCGGCAGCCTGGACTCCGAAAACCCGGTCCGAAGCGGAGGAAAATCTCCGACAGCTAACCCAGCGCCTGAAAGCACCTTTGGGTTTCGATGATGAACAGCTCAAAGAGTTGCTTCTGGATCTCGAGAAGCTTTTGGAAAAAGCCGATCAAGGCCGCCATCCGGTGGAGGCGGAAATCCTCTACGAACTGCAAAAGATCGCGCATGACTATGAGCGGGAAATATTTGCCTTGGGCTTGGTGGAATGGATTCTGTCGCTAGGAAAGCGGCCGATTAAGCGTCCCCTGCCCAGCCAGAAGATGGTGCAAATCATCCGGCACCTGCGAATCTCCGTGCAAAAGTTGACCATTACCCGGCTGGTGGATAACGACCGGGCTCATCTGACCAATTTGCTGCACCAGGCATTGCAAAATGCGGAAGAAGAACTCCGCCGCCAATTTCGCCCGGTTTTGGTAGCCGTTTTTGAGGACGTCGGCATCAAGCCCACCAATCCTGTTGAACGAGCGGCTTTCGCAAAGATGATCGAGGAATTCCTGGATCAGATCTTGGATGCCGGTTTCATTACGTTCGGGGATTTGCGGGATATTATCTCGCGAAACCAATTGAAGATGCCGGATCTGAAGGAACCGAGGGAATTTATTCGGGGCGACGCCCTCTTACAACTCGACCGCAGGTTGACGACATTATTGGACGGGGTCTACCGGCCCAGCGAATTTTACTCGCGCTGGTTGGAGCGCTTTACCTCCTTGAACTTCGGCACGGTTCTTGGCCGATCGGTGACCTTGTATATTACGCTGCCTTTTGGAACCGCGTTTTTGGTTTTGGAAGGGATCCGCTTTATCCTCAAGACGGTACACGCTCCGGATCTTCCTCCCCAAGCATCCTTGTACATCCCGGTTGTCCTCGGCGTGTTTTTCGTCTTCCTTTATCACATTCGTCCTTTCCGCGAAGGAGTATTTTTATGCGGAAGTTTTATAGGCAAGGGTTTAAAGCGCACCTTTATTGATTTCCCAAAGTTCATGATCACAGTCCCCTGGATGCAAAGATTCTTTGCCAGTTGGCCGGCTCAGCTCTTTTATTGGTATGTCTTTCGCCCGGGGTTGGTCACCGCACTGTTATGGGTTATTTTCCCCTACTCCTTGAACACCCTTTGGAAAATAGGCGGGATCCTTCTAATCTGCAATGTGGCCTTGAACTCGCGGACAGGGATATTGCTTACCGATACCCTCATGCAAGGGCTTTCCGATTTATACCACTTATTACGCTCGGGATTAATTGCCAACATCTATAACTTCATCATCATTCTTTTCCGGCAGATTTCTCACACATTTGAGTTCCTGCTCTTCCGGGTGGATGAGTGGCTGCGTTTCCGCAGCGGCGAAACGGAATTTTCCTTGTTCTTGCGGACGCTGGTCAGCACCTTGTGGTACCCGATTGCCCTGATCACTCGCTTTTACTGGACGGTGCTTACCGAACCGATGCTGCATCCGTTGAAAATGCCGATCTGTGCGATCGCCGGCAAAATTATCCTGCCGCTGATTTATGTCGGCGGCTGGGACCGGGTAGTTGTTGATGGAATGACTCCGTATCTTGGCCGCATCCTTGCCGAGGCGATCGGAACCGGGAGTATTTGGTTGTTGCCCAATGCATTTGGATTTTTGTTCTGGGAGACTAAGGAGAATTGGAGTTTATACAAGGCCAACCGCACGAAGTATATCGGCCCCGTAACCATCGGCAGCCATGGGGAAAAAATGCGGGGACTGCTGCAGCCGGGATTTCACTCCGGGACCATTCCTAATTTATTCGACCGCTTGCGAAAAGCCGAGAGCGATGCTTTTCAATCCGGTGACTGGCGAAAAGTCCGGAGTCTTCGCAATACCATGGATGAGATCAAAGAATCCATCAGCTTATTTATCCGGCGCGAGATGCTGACCCTTCTCCACGAGTGCCCTCTTTGGAAACAAAGGCCGTTGTCGGTGGGAGAAGTGAATTTGGCTTCGAACCGAATCACCGTGGGAATTTGTCACATCCAACATCCGGGTGAACCCGTACGGTTGCAATTTGAGTCGCGCAATGGTTGGCTGAAAGGGAGAATGCTGCAACCCGGTTGGCTGACGAAGCTTCCTGAAGAATCGCTTCACTCTTTCCGGTCGAGCCTGATTTACCTGTACAAACTCGCCGGTTTGGATCTGGTCCACGAGCAAATGGAAGCGACACTTAAAGGCCATGAGTTGAATTTTGAGATTTCACCGAGTGGGTTAACCATCGGCAATGGGAGTGAAAAAACCAACCTGACCCCGTTAGGTATCAAGGGGTTTTGGCTTCGGGAAACCCGGTTTGACTTTGACGACAGTCCGGGAACTCGAATTGATTTGCGAAAGTTGATATTCAAACGGGTGGATATCAGTTGGTCGGAAAATTTTAAGATTTGGAGCCAAAGTGAACCCGGCCACAAAGATTTTAAGCCGGGCTTGCAGGTTTTGCCGGAGCTAAACGGCAGGTATTACCGAGAAGGGGATAATGGGTTTGGAAGGACCGATCCCCACCTTGTATTATCTGAGGAAGAACGGAGTTAATTACAGGCGGCGACCCTCCGCTGCTAATACCCCTTCCGCTCTGCCCTGGGCTGATTTGTGTAAGTTCCTTAAGGGCAAAATGCACAACTTCAAAACGTATCAGCAAGGGACTTCCTCGCGAACGTAGTGAATTAGTAGGATATAGATTCCCGCAAAAACTGCCCGGACACGCGTTGAATCTCCATTTTTAATTTTCTCATTCCTCGCCTTCCCCGTATTTCTTTGCTTCTGAATAAGGTCATACCATGGACAAACAATTATTTGACGACTTACATTCTACTTTGAAAACCGAAGGTCCGGATCAGGCGATTGACAAGCTATGCAAGAACCTCCGCGAACAAAAGGATTATGAAAATCTTTTTTACGCCCTGCTGCTGAAAAAACGCCAGGAGTTGGGAGTCTCGCCGATTCCCACCTCTTCGGCCATGGAGCTGCCCAAAGAAGTTCATGCCGAATACGAAGACGCCATCCGCGTGGCCGCCCGAACTGTGGGAAATCTGTTTCTTAAGGAGAAGGACATCCGGCGGGCTTTTGATTTCCTGAACATGATCGGAGAAATCGATCCTGTCAATAAAGCCATCGAAGAATATTCTCCGGACGAAGAGGAGGATATTGAACCCATTGTCGGCTTGGCCTTCTACCAAGGATTAAATCCCGAAAAGGGATTTGATCTGATTTTGAGCCATTATGGGATCTGTAGTGCTATAACCACTATCGGCAGTGGGGAGATGCCCATTCCGCCGGATTCCCGGGACTACTGCATTAAACAGGTGATTCGGGCTTTGTACCAGGAATTGCAGGAACGATTGATCGCCGAAATCCAGCGGGAAGAAGGAAAGGCTCCCCCACCAGACACACCGGTGAAGGAATTGATTCAAGGCCGCTTCTATTTATTTGGCGAGGATTATTTTCACGTGGATATTTCCCATTTAGGAGCCGTGGTGCAATATAGCACGGTCTTGAAACCATGCGAGGAATTATCCCTGGCCCGAGAACTATGCGAATATGGCAATCGCTTGTCGGACAAGGTGAAATACGGCTCGGAACCACCTTTTGAAAATCAGTATGAGGATTATGGGATCTATCTCGCAACTCTCGCCGGGGAAAACGTGGAAGAAGGCATCACGCACTTCCTTAACCGGTTGGAAAGCTACAATCCGGATGAAATAGGGACTTATCCCGCGGAGATAATTGTCAATCTATTGGTGCAAACCGGCCATCTGGACAAAGCCTTAGAGGTGGCCGGGAAATATTTGACATCCGTTCCCGAAGGAAATTTGAGTTGCCCGGGAGTAGTGGAGTTGTGTGAAAAGACCAAGAACTTCGAAACCCTGGCCGAATTAGCCAAGAAACACGACAACCTGGTTCATTATTTGGCCGGTCTAATCGCCGCCCAGAATTCAGATGATTGACATTAGTGTAGGAGAATTCTAACCCGACACGTTAGGCAGGAAGGCCCGCGATAGTCCGGGCAGTCCTCACCGGCGCATCGGGTTAGTGACATACCAATGAAACGAGGTTACTTTCTTATTTTGTTATTCGTGTTCCGATGAGGATCCTAAATCTGCGAGAATCTGCGCTGCCTTGTTCGCATCCGAGACCGAATCAAAGGCTGCATAGCCAATAAACTTTTCTCCCATGACTGACATGGTTAATTCTTGAAAGCTGATTCCGGCTATCGCCCATTCTTGTGTTAAATGATGGGCCAATCCGGCTTTGTTATCTCCCTCGATACGATGCACGACTGGGTCATCCGTTTCGTGTAAGCCCGCTTCCTTGGCCGCAGAGATTTGTTCGGGGCCGGTAATCGGCGTGACATAAATAACCCCTCGTCCCGGTTTATGGGGAAGACGTTTGGTGAATACGAACTCCAAGTTGGCTCCCGCTTGGGCTAAAAAAGCCAACTTGCCCGCTACCCCACCTGCCTTGTCCTCCACTTCTCCTGACCAAACGTGAACGCGGTCCATTCGAAAACTCATAATTGTGCTCCTTTTTAAATAGGTCTCTGAAGCGGATTATACCCCGAAGACTAGGCAAGGACCAGAGAATGAAGGCGCTTCCCGAACCATCTCCGGATCCTGCGATTAGAAAAATAGAAACAGGAAAGTTTGGCGATTACCAGAGTTGTTTATGATTTTTTTCCAAAAAATGATTTGCCGGTCTGAAAGCACTGAAATTGTCATTGCTCTATGGCTCATACCCGTGGACAATACAGGAACATTTCCATTTGGGAGGAATCAAAATGTTGCGATATATGCTTGTCTTTGCGGTCATCCTCGGCTTTTCTGCAAACCATTTTTTTGCAGGGGAAAAACTTAACCCCGGATATCTGCGCTTAAAAATCGACGCCAAGAATATTCAGCCCGGGAAATCTATCCCCCAAAATCCAAATCAACCCGGGAATCCCGGAGGTCAAGTACAACCAAACAATCCCAACGATCCCAACAATCCAAATGGGATGCAATATCCTTCCCAGTGGATAGAAGCAAGAATTCCCTTCAAAAAATGGGCCACTTACCCCCAAAATCCCAGAGTCGGCTGGATCGAACACCGTTGGGGCAAAACCTCCATTCCAACCGGAATCCAAGATCCCGCCGTCATCGCCCGCGTCATTGAAAATAAGCTGGTGAATACGCGTTACCGAATCGAAGAGAACCGCCTCAAAAAGAATGAGTTAAAACCGGAGGAAATGCTCATCCTTGCCAAATGGTGCTTGAAATATGCCAAAATCGACAAGCTGGAAGAAAACATGGACAAGTTAATCGCCAAGGCTCCGGAGGATGGTTACGGCAAGATCTACAAAAAAGTGCGTGAAATCATTGGTAATCCCCTTTCCGGGATCGACCCGAAGGCGGAATCCATTGTGCAGGATCTGCGCAGACAAGGTTATCAAAAAGTAACCAGCGACCAAGGACATTATGTTTTGTTGACGACCCATGATCCCGATGACGAAGCTGTTCGTTTGCGGTTGGAGGGCCTGGAGAGGAATTTCAAGATCTTCTACTACTGGTTCGCCCTGAAAGGCTACACCCTACCGGCTCCCAAACACCAAATGGTAGCCGTCCTGGTAACCAGCCCGCGTGATTTTCGGGAAATGCATTCGATCTATAAGATTCATCCCCAAACCGGCGACAGCTTCATCTCCACCCGGGATAATGTAATCTTCCTTTCTGCCATTCCTTTCTCGGAATCCTACCGGGTATTGGACCAACGTCTAAAAGGCTACCTGCAAAGTCTCAGAATCACCATGAATATTGCCATGGATACCGATCAGAATCAAAATCGGGTCTTCCCGGAAATCCAAGCGATGGCTTTGATCAAGAAAATTACTTTGCGTGATTTGGCTTTTTCTTCCACGAGTCACCAGGGAACCCGGCAACTGTTGGCCTCTACCGGTTTATTGCCGGAGAACATTCCGGGATTTGAATGGCTGCGATTTGGCATTGCCAGTTTCTTCGAAACCTCAAGGCTGTCCTTTTATCCCAGCCCAACGCTGCCCCACTGGGTGCATCACGTCAACTTGCGCTACTACCGGGAAAAGAAAAAACTTCTCCAGGAAGATGAAGCCCGAAAAATCTTACTGTCGGTAATTACCGACCAATATTTCCAGAAAGCTTATCGCAGCATTCATCAAGCCAAACGGGAAGAGGATGAAGAAAAGCAGGAAAAACTCCAGGAGAAAGCAGAAAAAGATCTGGAGATCGCCCAATCGACCGCCTGGGCTTTGGCTTATTATCTAATGAAACGCCCGATGAATTTGATGGAATACCTTGAGGAGATCAAATCCCTTCCCCGGGATTTGGAATACTCCGACCATCATCAGGCTCTATTATTTTCCAAAGCGTTTAGATTGTCCCTCGCCACTTCCACCAAACCGACTCCGCTCAAAAACCTGGACTTACAAGAAATCCAACGTTTTGGGGAACAGTGGCTTTCCCGTATGAGTCGAACCACAACGGAAATCTCCAGCGTGGAAAACCAGGTCATGGACGAACGCGAAGAAGAAGCCAAAAAACCCAAGCGCAAACCGCAACCCAAAACCGGCGAAGGGGCATTCCGGTAAGGCTCGATGCAGGTTGGTTCCCAGGCTTGACGAACCAGCCCCCGGCTTTAAAATACAAGCTTGGCCTATGCCGAAGTGGCGGAATTGGCAGACGCGCTAGATTCAGGTTCTAGTGTCCGTAAAGGACGTGGAGGTTCGAGTCCTCTCTTCGGCACCTTGATATAACAGGACTTACAATATGCGGAACATGAGTACGACATGAGCCTTGTTGGTTGTAATTGTAAAAACCGAATGTGATAGTGTCGGCGTGCTTGACGAAAAGCTTTACTTTACTATTGTGAACTCGTGATTACATTGCGGATCGATTAATCAAGAGATAACAACATAGTTCTCTTTTGCTGTCCATTTTTCTACAGAATCTCTTGCCACACCGTCGTAATCATAGCCCCGTTGTCTTTCGCGATCCTTCCCAACAAGATACCCTCAAAACATAACATAATCCCTTTTACTTGCTGCCGTTTCTCACGCACTTTCGTTCCGATGCTCCATGTCACACGACAACCTGATTCCGTGGTCTTGTCCAGGAAGCATCACTCCGGCCGCCGCAGTGCCGGCGATCATCGAAGCAGCCAGTGATCGGGCGCGTCAACGTTTCGTCGAATTCATCACTGCGAACATTCGGAACTCGAACACTCGGGCGGCGTATCTCGTCGCAATCCGGAAGTTTTGCAGCTGGTGTGATGAACACGGGATCGAACTGCATCGGGTATATGTATGAGGAACGAGGAACGGTTTTGGGTTTCAATTGAATGTAGAGTAGTTTGCGAAAAAGGACCGATTTACGTTACCGCTGGTTCGATTGCTTCCGTTTGGCTTGAACTGGTATTCTTCTGGTAACGGATTCCCGTTTCGATTTTCAAAGTTACGTTTTCTCGTTTATGACCAAGAAAAACGCAACCACACAATCGGCGACCACCGGTCGGTTGATCGGATACGCACGGGTGAGCACAGTCGATCAGAATTTACAATCACAAATCCGAAGTCTCAAGCAACACGGAATCGACCGAAAGTGGATTTTTACGGATAAGGCATCCGGAGCAAAAGCGGAAAGACCAGGGTTGGAAAAATGTCTTGCGACGTTGCAACCTGGGGACGTGCTCGTTGTCTATCGACTCGATCATCTGGGAAGGTCTCTGAGAAATCTTGTGGATCTCATGGAAAGATTGCAGAAGGAACACGTCGGGCTTCGGTCTTTGAGTGACGGGATTATTGACACGACATCGGCGGGAGGACGTCTGATTTTTGGGATATTTTCAGTCCTTGCTGAATTTGAGCGAGAGTTGATTCGAGAACGGACTGTTGCGGGACTCGAAGCCGCCCGCGCACGTGAGCGGATTGGGGGTCGAAAAGGTTATTCGCCCGATGACTTGCGAGTCATCGTGGCGAAGAAACTCTACGAAGATCGGGAATTGTCCATTCGGGAGATATGTGAGAAACTTGGCATCACTAGACCTACATTGTACAGGAGGTTGCGGGGTGGAATGAGCGCGATTGCACGCCCGTCACAAGGCACTTCATAAGACATCCACTCAGCTCAGTTGTGATATTGGTAGCTGGGAGATCGTGAGAGGATTGGCCTTTCGCCAATGGAAGTTCTGGGGTAGGATACGTGTATTTTCCAAGGAGTTTCTTATGACGCCGAAACTTTCCGACGAAATTCTCCAGGCCTTGCAAGCTCATCCAACCGGCCCAATCCGTGTGGAAAATCCGCACAGTGGGGAAGTGTACTGGATTGTGACCAATGCCCAAATGGAACAACTTCGCCCCTTGTTTGAAGCAGACCCTTTATCCACTGAGGAAAAGCAGGAGTTACTGCGTCGCGCTGGCAAACGAGCAGGGTGGGATGACCGTGAAATGGATGTCTATGACAATTATGACGAACACCGTTCTCAATCCTCATGAAAGCTCAACGTGGTGATGTGGTTTTGGTGGACTATCCGTACAGTGATCGGACTGGGTCAAAAACGCGCCCCTGTATTGTTGTGCAAAACGATGCCAACAATAAGAAGCTCGATGACACAATCGTCGTTCTGATCACCTCTCGCATTCAATTTGCCCATAAAGAACCAACACAAGTATTGATCGATGTGAACACTCCTTCCGGCCAACAAACCGGCTTGCTCTTCACATCTGCGGTGCAGTGCGAAAACATTACGACGATCGATTGGCAGTTCGTCAAAAAGAAGATTGGTGCAATGCCGACGAATCTGATGCAGGAAGTGGACGATGCTCTCAAAGCATCGTTGGCGTTGCCATAACTCTCACGAGCGAGACCACCCCAAAGCGCAACAACTGTGCTTATGTGGATTCCACTGAACGAATCTGACCGGGGATGTCCATCCAAAAAACTCACAGCAACTTGACCAGAGCAGTTCTGGGCAATCACAATTACCGATTGGGTTTGTCATTATCAAGGACTAACCACCGAAAGCCGTCTCAATTTTCTGGGAGACAGATTGGGCTGGTTGACAGTAACGGTGGTGGGAAGTCGTTCGAGTGTGACATCGGGATACTGCGCCAACAGTTGTTCTTGCACCCACGATCCAAAGCGGTGAGGAACGGCGCAGCAAAGTAGCAATTCCCCCTTGTGCGAAACATACTCCAGGGTAAGTGGGACGGCTTGCTGATGCATTGCTGCCAGCGCCTGTTGCATGTGAAGAATGCCACGTTCATTGGCTGATGGGAATCGCAGAGCAAACAACATGCTGCCAGTGTACCGATGTCCAAAAAATCCCGAAAAAACGGGGGCAATAGTGGCCATATCACGCCCCTGTTCCTACGATGTAAGGAAAGGGTAGAAAGAACGTAAGTTACTATCCTTTAAGCGATTAAGACGCAAAACAGACGCAATTCCAACTCAAGGTAAACGGACCTCCAGTAGATTCTGGTTCTAGTGTCCGTTAAGGACGTGGAGGTTCGAGTCCTCTCTTCGGCACTAGTTGATACAAAAAAGGGTTTAACGGCTATAATGCTGAAGGCCCTTTTTTCATGCGCTGAGCCCCTTTGGGGAAATCCCCACAAGCACATTGCAGTCACATTGCTTCACCTGAAATCGTCGGTGTTTCACACGTGTTTCACACCGACGAGACCGGTTGGCGGGTCGATGGCAAAACGCATTGGTTGTGGTGTTTTTCGACACCGACCTTGACCTATTTCATGATCGACCGTTCGCGTGGCAGTCCCGCACTGGTGCAGTTTTTTACAGAAGAATTTGCCGGCGTTTTGGTAACCGACTTTTGGGGAGCTTACAAAGCGGTCCCCTGCGCGCTGCGGCAGACGTGCTTGGTGCATTTGCTGCGCGACCTGGAAACTGTGGAAAAATACAAGTTCTCCGGCGAGGACTGGCGGATGCGTCGCTTGCTTGTCAACCTACCTACAAACTGGCGAATTGCCTCCTCTGCCGGAGCAAATCGCTGCACACGAGTGAAGTGTTACCAAAAAATTGAACATCTGTTTTATTTGTTCTACTTAGTTTCTTCCATTTCTTGCTTATATTAAAAAATGGAAAATTGGCACGCTTCCACCTGTAAACAAGCCAACTCGACCGGCTTTAGAAACCAGGACCATTTCTGAATTTTGCCTTGAACGGTAATTGATTTGGTCAGGTAATCGGATAGACCTCCAGGAATGACTTCACCTTTGGCTTGAGGGTAGACTTCTTCAATTTTGCCGACAATCTCTGAAATCAACTGCATGCCGATTTCAGGGGGCAAACTGCCTTGACCAATTGGCCGCGAGATTGCCCCTAAAAGTGCCCATAAGTTTGGAC
>CAZPPD010000120.1:0-10908 GCA_964588185.1 uncultured Alcaligenaceae bacterium
ACTTCCGGAAGAAATTATTCAGCGAATAGATGAGGCAACCATCGAAAAGGTGCGCGATGCAATTGGAAAAACAATAAGTTTAAAAAACTTGAGTGACCTTGAGGTCTGATTCTTTTTATTTGCCCAATTCTCATGATAGGTGGATTCGCAAAATATCCCCTCCGTTACCAAAGCATTTCATCCACGAAATAAAAAAAGATATGCCAAAGGGTTCCCGGCACTATTCCGATTATATCCAGGGGGAAAGTCCATAGAGTCCAACTCGATTCATTATGGTAGGGGGCCCTGGTAATGGGGGCAAATTTGGGTCTACCCGCAACTCAAGAGTCCAAGGCAAGCCTGGCGGAACGGCTGGAACGGGGAGAATTAATCCATTTCCCCACTTGCCCATTTGCTCTTCCACATGGCAAAGATTTGCCTTTCTTGTTTTCACAACGCCTTCGCTTTGCCAATAAAAACATCACCTTCAATCCCCACACCGATAAACTTCACGGCTATGGTTGGAAAAACAGAGCGCAAGCGCAACGCCTATTGCATATCATCCGCGAGTTTGGTGAAAAAGCCGCGGCTTGGATTCATCATCTTTTGCCCCAATACCATAACGCCATTCACCGGGACCGGGTCAGCTTTCGTCCTGAAGAAGAGGCCACGCGCAAACTTCGCACGACGGCTCGGAATGATCTCATCCACATCGATGCTTTTCCAACCCGGCCGACCAGGGGAGCTCGCCTGCTGCGTTTATTTGTAAACATCAATCCTGTAGACGCACGTGTCTGGATTACCTCCGAATTATTCTCGGACTTGGTAGCGGAGTTTGGTAATTGTATCCGTGTTGGTTCCCATCCGGGAAATTGGGAGTTGGGTCGACAGGTAGTGAAAATGTTTTCTTCCCGGAAATTTCCAACCGCTCCTTTCGACCTATTCATGTTGCGAATGCATCACTACTTAAAGTTGAATGAGAAATTCCAAGAGAAATGCCGGAAGCAATTTTGGAAGTTCCCACCCGGTTCAGTGTGGCTGGCATTTACGGATTCCTTAAGCCATGCCGTTTTACGAGGCCGATTTGCCTTGGAACATTCTTTCTTTGTTCCTAAGGAATGCTTGCTTGTCCCCGAAGTAGCACCGGTGACCATTTTTGAACAAACCTGTTTGGGTCCATGTTTTAAGCGAGCGGCGTGAATCGTCGGATTTTTGATGCATTGCTAGGAGGATTTAAGGGCATCTGAATCCTCACCCATTGTCAACCTTCCATTCCCACCTAAAACAATTTTGCAGACTTCTCTGGTGAACCTTTCCACCTTTTCCTGCGGATAAACATAATACCAGAATTATTACTTCCCGGGCTTGTCCGGGATGTCAGGAATACGCATGCTTGGTCCTATTTTCCTTCGCGAAGTCCTCACTCTCCCGCGCCGTCCGCAGCATTATATTACGCGTACCCTTTATATCGGAGTGCTCTGGGTTTTAGCCGTTACTGCCTGGCAAGCAGTGATCGGCTGGAATCAATCCGCTACTCTTGGAGACCAGGCTCGCTTCAATTTGGTGCTATTTCGCTTTCTGACCTACATCCAACTTACACTCCTGGTTTTTTTCTCAGCATTGTCCGCAGCCGGCAGTATTACGACCGAGAAAGACCGGCGAACCTTCGTCTTGCTATTGATGACTGACCTGGAGAATTATGAAATCGTTCTGGGCAAATTGTTTGGGAGCTTGCTGCAGATCTTGTTGCTGCTGAGCAGCATGGTTCCCATCCTTGCCATTTTCTTACTCCTGGGGGGGATCTCCGGCGAGCAAGTCATTAAAGCCTTTGTAGTCATGGCAGGGGCGGCCTTGGCTGCCGGTTCGCTTGGGTCCTTGATTTCCCTGTGGCGGGACAAAACTTTCCAGGCCTTGGCTTTGACAGTGTTGTTTTTGGTTTTGTATATCTGCTTAACCCTTTCCCTGGGAATTCTCTCTCCACTGCTAAACCTGGTCACCGAATCGAGGATCTACATTTCCAGTGATACCATTATTGCCTGGCAGCGGATTCTGGAACCTTATTCCGCCTTGGAAAGTGTCTTGGAACCCGGCGAAGGGCGCCTCTTCCCGTTTTCCTCGGCATATGGCTTCGTCTTATTCATGGTGATTATCAGTTTCCTGTTGAATTTCCTGGCAATCTGGAGGCTCAGGGTGTGGAATCCCAGCGGCGAACCCATCATCCGCCGGGAAACACCCGATGAAGCCGAAGAATTCCTTCGGGCCAGTCAAGAGGACCGGGCCAAAACTCCCAGTTCCGTTGCCAAAGAGGAAAGGAAGAAAGAACCGGCACTCATTCAGAAAAAGAAGTCGGTGCACGCTTCTCCCGGTGTCATCCGCGACGTTTGGGAAAACCCTATCTTGTGGCGGGAAATTGCAACCCGGGCGTATGGCCGCCGCCCGCTGATCGTTAAGATTGCCTATTTCTTGGTCGTGGGCTTAATCTGCTTTTTCACTTTGGTTCCCGCCATTATGGGAGAAGGTCGAAGCGGCTGGATAGCTGCCAACACCTTGGTCCCGGTAAGCATTATCAGCCTGCTCCTCATCACTGTTCAGGCAGTCACAGCCATTACCACCGAACGGGATAGCGGCGCATTGAATCTACTTTTGGTGACCGACCTTTCCGCGAAAGAATTCATTTTCGGAAAACTGGGCGGAATTATTTACAACGCCAAAGAATTCCTTTTACCCCCGTTGATTTTGGTCATCTTCTATGGGGCCGGCGGTTACCTGGCAACTCCGGCTACCCTCGGCCGTAACATTGAAGCAACGGCATGCTTGTTTGTGACTCTGGTTACCCTGATGGCATTTACCCTAGTGTTGGGAATCCACGTTGCCTTGCGAACCGCGGTCAGCCGAGTAGCGGTGATTAATGCTTTGGGCACCGTCTTCTTTCTATCCGTGGGAACGATTATCACAATCTACCTAATCCTGATTAACAGCAGCTTTGAATATCAGTGGGCCAGCTTCATTTTGTTTCTGGCCGCAGGAATTAGTGGCCTTTGGTGGGTATTCAATGGTGACCGGCCATCGGGGGCACTGTCCCTGGCGAGTTGGTGTTGCCCCTTGGCCGTCTTTTATAGCCTGACCAACCTCCTGATCGGCCGGCCGGGAACACAAGAATCAAGCGATCCTATGTTGCCGTTTATTGTCACAGTGGGTTCATTTGGATTTGCCATCTTTGCAATGTTGGTTCCCTTACTCAGCGAGTTTGATGTGGCCATGGGACGAACTACGGGAGATGCGGATTAACCATCTAAAGTAGGAAAGGCTGTTCCATTCCTCATTGGATGCTGACCATCCTCTTTCATACGAATGGTCACATCCGGTTCTTGGATATGGTGAACCAAATGCCGTGGAAGATAGCAGCCGAGCTTAATCCTATCGTCGTGATATTCTTGGCGATAGATGTCCGCATGAGCGGAAAGGTAAGAGAAAACCCGGCCATTGCTGGCGCTCATGTCCACTTCGGTGTCGACGAAATCCGCGCTTAGTTCGGAGATCACGGCTTCTTTTAGTTCCCCCAATCCTTCGCCGCTACGGGCACTCACACAAACCGATTGCGGATGATGCTTTTGCAATACTTGCAGGTAGGAAGGATCGGAAACCTGATCGACTTTGTTCAAAACCAGCAGGGTCGGCTTTTCATCGCAGCCTAATTCTTTGAGGACTTCTTTTACGGCCTTGATTTGTTCCTCGGCAATTGGGCTACTGGCATCGACAACATGGAGAAGCAATTTTGCCTGCCGCGCTTCTTCCAAGGTTGCTTTAAAAGACGCGACCAAGTGGTGAGGTAAATTGCGGATAAACCCAACCGTATCGCTCAGCAAGACCTTTCCCCACCCGGGAACATACCACTGGCGAGTCCGGGTATCCAAGGTTGAGAACAATTTATTCTCCACCTTCACTCCGGCACCGGTGAGCTTATTCATCAACGTACTTTTGCCAGCGTTCGTATAACCGACCAAAGAGACCGTGTATTCTTCACTCCGACTGGCAACTTCCCGTTCCTTCCGGCCCTGCACCACTCGCAAGCGGTTCTTTAGATCCCGAATGCGATATCCAACCAACCGCCGGTCTTCTTCCAGCTGCGTTTCCCCCGGACCCCGAAGGCCAATGCCGCCGTGCTTGTACTGGGAAAGGTGAGTCCACATCTGTTTCAAGCGGGGAAGCGAATATTCCAGCTGAGCCAACTCCACTTGCAAGCGTGCTTCGACGGACCGCGCACGCGTTGCAAAAATATCCAGAATGACTTCACTGCGATCAAGGACCTTTACCTTGGTTGCCTTCTCAAGGTTGCGAACCTGACCGGGAGTGAGATCATTATCGAAGATGATGACATCGGAATCGGTGGCTTCGACTTGCTGCTGGAGTTCGAGCAATTTACCCGGCCCGATATAAGATCCCGGGTGAATGTCCTTGCGGCGTTGAACCAAACCGCCCGTAACTTTCGCACCGGCAGTTGTTGCCAAACCTTGAATTTCTTCTAAAGGATCTTCCGTCACCCAAGGTTTTTCAGGTAACTCAACGCTGACCAGGAATGCCCGTTCCAAACGAACGGAATAATCGTCACGTGGAACTTCAAGTGACACGGTATAGAATACCTCTTGTTCTGAGTTAATAGATTTTAGACAACTTTGACGGAATTCGCCAAGAGTAAAATCCAACAGAAAATTCAAATTCCTAATAAATCTTTAGACATATCCCAGCCTGCCTTAGGTTCAGAAAAAAAGCCGAAAGAAATAGAAAAAGCCAAATCTATTGAAGATCCCCACCCGATATCGATAACAGGCCACGCTATATCCCAAACGATTTATCCGTTTAGGGGAGTAGTAGCGATTGATCCTCCGAACCCGTTCAAACTTGGGTTCTTATCCCGCTGAAACTCCTGCCTGCGAGAAGATGCAACCAAGAGAGTCCTTCAATGGGTGCAAATAAAAAGCATTCCCCTTTCAAAGGGATTAACTCCAACCTTTTCCCCAACCCGCCGGCTCCCAGAAAACGCTGGCACCTGTCCCGAAGACCAGGTCTGTACCCAAGCCGCAGCCGGTGGCAAAAAGTCGGTGCGCTTATCATCCTCATTACATTGGGTGCGGTCATTGCGATTACGGCCTATGAAAAAATGTGGCCAAAACCGATACAGGAGACAGCAGTCATCTTGGTGGCTGCCGGTTATGAAGACAACCCTTTCGTGCCGCACAATGTGTACGGGAAACGAGGATTGGTGGCTTTAAACTCTCTTGCCACAAAACACATCCAAAGCGGATTCCGCCTCCATCACCAAAACCTTCAGTGGGATAATATTCTCAGCTGGGACCAAGGCTTTGGGAAGGTGACCGAGAAGAACATCTTGATATTCTTGAGTCTTCATGGCGGCGTGGATAAGAAAGGCGCTTATTTATTACCTCATAGCTATGGAATCTCCTCGGAGTCATTCAAACTCCGCTTGAAACAAGTACTAAATCGCTTGGCTGCAGTGCCGGAGAAACAAAATATCCTGTTGATCTTGGAAGCCACCGGCCGGAAGTCCAATCATTTCGCTGACGAATTGGAAAAACTAAACCCGGAGATAAAAAACATTCCGAACCTCGTGGTGATTAGTTCCAGCGATCGCAGCCAACAATCTTGGCCTTCTTTTGCTTACAAGAAATCCATCTTTTCTCACTTTCTAATCAAAGGATTAAAGGGAAATGCCGACGCGAATGAGGACAACCAAGTCCATGCCTTGGAGTTGTTCCGTTTCGTATCGAATCGCGTCCAAAGCTGGGTTGCTCGAAATCGTGGAGCTTCGCAATCCCCGGTCTTGTTTCCCAAAGGACCTGAAGGGGAAACCCGAGCCAGGAAAATCAAACTGGCATCAGTACTCAACCTTTCTCCTCAAGAGGAAGTTCCCAATCCCAGTCTTGATCCTCCCCGTGAACTACAAACCGCTTGGGAATTGTGCCGCCAACTAGAAAAGCAAATTCCCTCTCCGCAAGCTTACTCTCCAGCCCTGTGGCGTTCCTTCCGAGATTCCCTGCTGCGTTATGAACAATTAGTAATCGCAGGGGAAACCCAATTCGCCGACAAGATTTTGTTGGAACTAGCGCAGACCAAGGAACAGATTGAACAGAATCGCAAGGTGTCGTTGACATCCCTGCACAATAACTTTCACATGCACAAGATTGCCGGATATTCTGAGGACGGCCTCAACCAGTTGGAATTGTTGTCCAGCACACTCTGGAACGAGGAATCCAATAACTTAAATGGCCATTGGCGGAAATTTTCGCAGCAGCACCTGTCCAAATTGAGTCCTTTGCAACAACGTTTGGCCTGCCTGCACTTCCAATCGACTTTGTTACAACGAGCTTCGGCCAATCCTAATCCGCCTTTGGATAGAACTCGGCAAATTCTGCAACTCCTGGAAGATCCATTCCAACTGCCTCCCGGCGAAGCCCATTTTCTGAACATGCTGGCGAAATACTTGCCGCGGAAAACAGAGTCAGCTCCCTCTCAATTCTTGCTGCCGGGATACTACCGGCAGATGGCTCTGCAAGTTCGCTTGCTGGCGGAAAAAGCGGCATTAGGCATTCCGGACAAGATTTCTCAAACTCTTTATACCGAAGAAATTCTTCCTTGGATCCAACCCACCATTGATTCGGCCGATCAGCAACGGCGTTTTGGCCAAGATTTACTCTTTGCCAAAGATCAAAAGAGTTGGGATAAAGCTTTGGAATACCTCCAAACCGCCCGCCGCCAATATCGTTCTGCCTTGGCAACCGCACAAGTAATCCGTCACGCCCTTAACATTCGGGACCAGGTTCAGGCTTCTTTGCCTTACTACCTCCGGTGGGCAGATAAGCGTTCTCGTCTCAACCGGGAGGGGATAAGCGAAAGTAATCAATCTTTGGTAAAGGCAATTGTAGGTCTTGTGGAAGAAAACAAAGCATTAGTGAAATTGGTTGATTCCGGACCACCGGTCGAGGAAAAGAATCAGGAACTCCACCTTAAGAAGATAACGAAACAAATCGAAAAAGTTCGGAGCCTCTTCAAAGCCATACCCAATTGGTTTCCCGTTAATTCACAACAAAAGGAAAAGGGCCTTTTGGTTCGATGGCATGAATTGGATAGCTTCCTGGAAATTCCCTTTTCCGATCCGGATCTGCGGACAAACATTCTCAGACTTCGCCATCAATGCGAAATTCAGCTTCTTAAACAACCGGTAACCAGAAAGTTGCCTCAAATTGAAGATTCCAACCACAGGCAAAATTTATCTCGACTCATCAAGAATATAAAACCACGGAGTGAACAACGAAAATTCAAGCTGCAGCGGTTGCTGACGTGGCTGGCAACACGAACCTATCGAGACCATTGGCAGGAAGAAGTCCCCGGTCAAAAACCTTACTTTCAGGTTGCAGCCAGGAAATTCCTGGAAGATGCGGAAAAACTTCATTCCACCAATCCCAAACTCCGGACTCTGGTTCAACTAATCCGCCAACCAAGTGACCTGGGACTTGCCATTCATTCCGCAAGCGGTCTTCCGCAAAAAGGAAGAAGGGAAATCGGAACCCCTCTTCCTCTTTCATCAGAGCGAGAAATCCCATTAACTTTTCAGTTGAGTTTACCAAGAAGTATTTCACGCTTTCCTTCGGGTTACGCCGTTGTTTCCCTCAAGGTGGGCAAGGGACTTAAAGCAATTCATGATGAAAAAAATCTTCGCCACGCATTCTTACAACCAGGTTCTCCTGTCACACTTCAGACAATCGTCAAACTAAATGAAGGAATGCAAGGAAGACCTTTGCGGAATGAGTCCCAGGTCACCTTGCAAGTCTTTTTCCGGGGACGGACAACTAAATTGATTACTCCGATTGCCATTCATTCCGAACCGGAAACAGCAAAACCAAGTTCGGCCTTGCCCGCTACAGCCAAGATTGCCATCCGTGCTTCCAAGGAAGTGCACGAACAATATAGCTCTCCGGGCAATGTCGTAATCATCCTGGATTGTTCCGGAAGCATGGGACCACCCAAAGGCGAAACCTCCTTAGCCAACTCCAAGTTCCTCGTGGCCATTGACAGCCTGCATCGGGTCCTGCAATCCGTTCCAAAAGGCACTAATGTAAGTGTGTGGACTTTCGGAAAAGCAATCGGGGAAAGGAAGACTGTAAAGCAAGCCGAGCAAACCATCGAACGAATTTTTGGACCCAGCAGCTGGAATCCCCAAGATCCCGAGCAATTGCAGGATCTCATGAACAATAAGATTGCCCGGATTGAACCCTGGAATGAAACCCCATTGGTCCGAACCATGATTCGCGCCGCCCGCGAAGATCTCTCCCGAGCGGATGGATTGAAAACCATCCTGGTTATCACAGATGGCATCGATAATCGCATCCACAAAGATTCCGAGTTCAATTCATCCGCCAAGGCTATCCCTGAACTTCTCCGGGCGAATTTCAAGGATGTAAAGGTCAATGTTGTCGGCTTCAAAATTGTTAGTCGCGAACAAGTCCTTGCCAAACAACAATTTTCGATCATCGAACAATTGCCTCGTCCCGGAAAATTCTACGAAGCTCAAAATGCGGAAGAACTCCTCGAGGCGATGCTGAATGCCTTGCAACCAAAATTGCAGTTCAAGATCGAGGTAAAAAATGACGGTCAAACCGAAACTAGACTCGGAGCAGGGAAGGACCTGATCAATGCCGGCGCAACCGGTTCTTGGGTAATGCAAGAATTGACTCCCGGTGAATACCAAATTCGAGTAACCGGGGATCAGCAGATCTCCCATAGGTTTACCTTAGGTCCTGCTCATTCGCAATACCTGGAATTACGACCGCGGGAAACCCCCGATGGGTCCAAGGAACTGGGTTTCTTCACCGTACCTGGTTCAGAGAAACACCTCCGAACCCAAAACCAAAACCCCAAAAAGGATCATATTTCAAAAGATAGAGAACCGAAGTTAAAACCCAAAAAGACCAAAGCAGATCTTGTAGTTGAGCTGCCGGAGGACAAAGAACCGGAGATTCCCAGGATATTGCAGGAACCCTCAATCACATCGGGCAATTTTCATCCAACAAGAAAGGTTCCAAGCGAGGAACCGGATATTGCATTTCCAATTCCGGGACCACAAATTAAGTTTCCCGCACAGAAATCAGAGAAGGTTTTGCCGAATATCGAAGTACCTTCCTCCGGATACCAACTGTCCCAAGAGAACCCGATTCCGGAAAATAGCCTTCCAAAAAGCCAAGAGAAAAAATTCTTTTTCCCATACTTACGAGAAAAATTTAATAGCCTCCAAGAACGAATATCCAAACGTATTTGGGGAGAGAAAAAAACTAAAGACACTGCTTGCGAACCAACCCCGCAATATTGGGAAAAAGTCCCGGTTCCAATGATAGGCTCACCGCTTCCCCAAGGTCCCCGCCGGGAAATTGAATCCAACGATGCTACCGGGAAATAATCCAGAGTCCCCACCTTTTTCTCCCGAACAAAGGTGAAGTTCGGAAACTGCAGCCATCTCTCCCTTCTTTAATATACAAGATTACACTAATTGATGGAAGCCAAAACTGCTCGCATTAATTTCCCCTATCTCCACCATTTTTTCTGTGACCTTCAGCGTTCTCTACATTTTCATTCCAAAACTCTACGACAGCTGCCGATTTTTTTCCTTTGTTAACCTGGGAAAGATTCCCTAAATCTAGAATCAGCATCTACTTATTCGTGGTCTCTGAAATACTAAACAAAAATTTCCTACCAGTTTTGATTTCCCGATTTTTCGGTGGTACAATTATCACCGAATGGAGGTAATTATCACTTCTCAAACTTTTGAGAATGGAAGCTCAACACCAATGAAAACCGCCAACCTCCCAACGCTGAATTCCATTTACGATTTGCAGGAATTTCCAACTTTATCCGGGAACTTCCTTTACTTTTTCGAAGGAGTCCGAAATGCTTGTTCTATCACGGAAGAAAGATGAACAAATTGTCGTAAACATTGGAACCGAAACCGTTTTGGTTCGCGTTCTCCAGGTCGATGGGAAAAAGGTCCGCCTTGGGATCACAGCTCCACCTTCCGTGGCGATCCATCGTGACGAGGTGTGGAAAAGACAGGCAGAATTTGCAGAAAACTCATCCTTGGTTTCTAAAGCGCTTTGACTCCAATTTCAGATGGGATTGTTTAATATCTTCCTTTTGGAAGAAATAATAGCCGGCATTTGTCGGCTTTTGTTTTTTAGGTGAATCTTCTTTCCAGAAATCCTAGATTAATGTCGATCCATGGAAAATGTACAAACAGGAATACTTTTCCATTAGGTGGACAAAATGGTTTTACTCGCAATCCTGGGATTAATTCTCTTCCTACTGGTTGGCCTTTTCATTTGGCAACAAAGGCGCAAAAAATTGACCGCCAAGTTGACCTACCCGCCTATTCTTAAATTAGAAAAAAATGAGGCTGAAGATTTGCTCGACCACCTTGAAAACCTGGAAAAGACTCATCCCCTGAGGATTGAAATTGAATCGGGTGAATTTATCGTCCGCTTGAAATGAGACTTGCCGATATCCCACCTAACTTATAACCCTATATGTATCAACGCGATCTGCATTTTGAGGAGAGATAATTGCAAGTAGAGCAATCCGATGATTTGAAAAATCGAGTCATCCAAACCCTATCTGATGAAATCGGACCCGCCTTGGATATGGATGGCAACGGCATCGAGGTGCTGGACGTTACCGACGGACGAGTAAAAGTCCGACTTCGAAATGTTTGTAACGGCTGTCCAAGTACCATTATGACCATTGTCATGGGAATCGAACAAGAATTACGCCGCAGAATTCCCGAAGTCCAATATTTGGAAGCCACCCTCTAGACCAGAATTTACCCCATCTTTTCCATCCGCTTCCGGATCTCTTCCGCAGTCAAAT
>CAZPPD010000121.1:0-10846 GCA_964588185.1 uncultured Alcaligenaceae bacterium
AACAACCCGAAACGGCAACGAGAACATCAATGGCTCTCGTTGTGGTTTCGGGTTGATAATAAATACGAATAGGAGAGGAACACGTTTCTCGGTCCTTTTCCGCTCATCTAACTCCTCGAATTTGTTACTATACAAGGTTTGCGTTTCCATGCAAGACCAAGGGAATTATGGGAAAGAGGAGAACGAGGCGAAGGGGAGCACTTCAAAGAATTTCACTGCCAACGAGGTGGCATTTATTGATTGAAATGGGGTGGCGAATCAGGCCGATTCTTCCTCGAAATTTTTTTGTTGGACTTGTTCAAAATTCAACTGACCTAATATTGAATATTTGCACACTAAAAAACTGATTCTGTGCCGGAAGCTAACTGTTTTTATCAAAATTTATTTATTATTATTAAAATTTCACTAATTTCTTATCTCTAATAAAACTACCTGTAAAATGCAACAGTTGCCACATAATACAGCACAGCCGCTGTTGCAAAATACTTCATTTTGAGTAAAGGTTTTCGGATGTTTACCGAAAAGTGACTAGAAAATTTATTTTTGTCAGTATGTAAAGTAAATACTAGAATAGAGTTATGCTATTTTTGCCAAATAAGGGGTTGTATATTATAATATGGTATGAGTGTTGCTCTATATAGGTTTGGGTTGGTTGCGAGTCCCAATCCAATTACCTCACAACACTATTCCTACCAACACTTTCCCTTCAGAACTGGCGCGGGGATTGGCTTTGCGAGTCGGCCCTACCCCGCGCCGTCAACTCTTTTCGATATTTTTTGAGTACAAAGCAAATACAATACCGCCATTCGCATTGCCAATCCATTGGTAACTTGTTCCAAAATCACTGATTGCGGTCCATCGGCAACTTCCGGAGTAATCTCCACTCCTCTGTTGATAGGCCCCGGCGCGAGGAGTAATAGATTCGGTTTTGCCCGTTTCATGCGTTCGTGGTCCAACCCAAACAAGCGGGCGTATTCGTGGATCGAAGGAAATAATCCGCTTCGCTGCCGCTCAAATTGAATCCGCAACATATTGATGACATCACATTGTGGGAGGATCTCATCCAAGTTATGGGATACCGCAATTCCCAGCCGTTTGATGCTAGGGGGGACCAAAGTTGGCGGCCCACAGACAATGACCTTTGCTCCCAGAGTCAATAACCCATGGATGTTGCTTCGAGCCACCCGGCTATGGACGATGTCTCCCACCAAGCCAACAGTTAGCCCATGAACCCTGCCCTTGCGCCGGAGAATGGTGAAAATGTCCAACAAACCTTGTGTCGGGTGCTCATGGGCCCCGTCGCCGGCATTGACAACGCCGCATTTCAGATGCTTTGCCAACAAATGCGGAGCCCCCGGGGAAGAATGCCGCACCACCATGACATCCACGCCCATGGCTTCGATATTCTTGGCGGTGTCGATGAAGGTTTCGCCCTTACTCAAGCTGGAACCGCCGGCCGAAAAATCGACCGTATCCGCACTCAACCGCTTGGCGGCCAATCCGAAGCTGACCCGGGTTCGCGTCGAAGGTTCAAAAAACAAGTTGGCGACTACTTTTCCCTTTAAGGCATCGGATTTCTTGTTGGTTTGGGTGCTCAGCTCCACGTATTCTTCGCCGGTATCCAACAAGGTCAACAATTCATCCTGAGATAACCCTTCCAATCCGAGTAAGTGAGATTTCGACCACATTGCCGTCTCCTTTACGCTTTCAGTGCCCGCCCTGGTAGGCTTTTTGTTCTCCGGCCTCGATCAAGAACCAACTCCCCATTCACCAGCACAGAATCGATCCCGGTTGCCGGCTGCCGTCCGTTCTCGTAAGTCGCATGATCGGTTATTGTCCCGGGATCAAGAATCACAACATCGGCAACTAATCCCGGCCGCAAGATTCCCCGATCCCGCAGGCCAAAGCGATTGGCTGGATGAGCAGCCAAATGCTGGACGGCTTCTTCCAGAGTCCAGGTTTTCTTTTCGCGGACGTAGTAACCCAGGTAACGTGCAAAACAGCCGTATCCTCGTGGATGAGGAAAATTGCCGGTAAAAATCCCGTCACTTCCCCCCATCATGGCCGGATGCCGCATCAGCTGTTCGATGTCTTGTTCCGTTCGTTGAAGATGAGGAGCTATGCAACCCACCTCCATTTTCGAAGCGATCAGAACATCACAAATGAAATCCGCTACGCCCTGGTTGGCTTCCTCGGCAGCTTGGCCAATGGTTTTTCCTGCAAACTGCTTGTGAGAATCAGCAGCAATAAAACTGAGAAACAAATTTTCGACCGGCCCGCGCGGCTTGCGGTGACCTTCCTCCAGCCGGCTCCGAACCGCCGGATCTTTGAGTCGCTCCATGGTTTTCTGAGGCCCACCTTCCTGAACCCAAGGAGGCAATGCCGCCATGGCCAAGATAGTGCTACCCGCCAGGTAGCAATACAGGTCATAAGTAACTTCTAATCCTTCATTCCGGGCTTGATCCACCAGCGGCAGGACAATGTCCGACCGGGAATTGAAGTGTGAAATGTGAACCGGGACCTTTGCCTCGCGGCCGATGCGAAACACCTCTTCCATGGATTCGCGAACCCCTTCCGGATCGTAACGCCGTTGGTGAGTAACGTATACTCCGCCATAAGGAGCCATGACTTTGCAAAGGGCAATCAATTCCTCAGTGGTTGCGTACAGACTTGGGATGTAATCCATCCCGGTGGACAATCCAACAGCTCCTTGTTCCATTCCTTCCCGAAGCAAGCGGCTCATCTCGAGGAGTTCATCTCCCGCCGGTTCCCGGGTCTCCAACCCAAACACCTCCATCCGAAGATTACCGTTGGGAACAAGATGAACCACATTGAGGGCACAACGGCGATCGAAGCAAGCCAGGTACTCCTTCACTGATTGCCACTGTTGATCCAAGGAAAAGACACCGCTGAAACCGGCGGTATATTGCCGCATGTATTGCAAGGTCGGCGCGGATGCGGGGGCCATATTCACGCCATCTTGGCCGATGATGTAGGTAGTGACTCCTTGGCGAATGGCGGGTTCATGATAGGGATCTGCCAGCAGAACCAGATCACCATGGACATGAGCATCAATAAATCCCGGGCAAATCACTTTACCGGATGCATCAATCTTTGACTTTGCTTCGGCATCCGGGAAAATACCGATGGCAACAATACAATCGCCTGAGATGGCCAAGTCGGCCCGATAACCCGGTGTTCCGGTTCCATCGATGATGCGTCCATTGGTGATTAGAACGTCAAACACATTGGTTCCTCCTTCCGGATTAAAGTAGAATGTTTGCAGAAGAATTCGAGATGGCATGGGAAGCGAGAAAAGTGAGCAGAATCGAAAAAGATTACGGGTAACTTGTTATTTGAGAGAAAATTGCGGGGCAAAGCATGACCATTAACGATGAAAATTATGAGTTGGATTTCCAGAAAATCCTCCAGATAAGTCCGGAATGGATTGAGGAAATTAAAAGGCGAGCTATCGAGGAAGAAAAGGAAATATAGGCTACTCGCCTTGGCCCAAAGTTCGAGAAAGAGTGAGAAGGAAAGTGGGCCTCGATAAAAATTTACTAACAATACCAAGCCTAAATCCAGCACAGTTCGGATAGACTAATGAAAATTGAAGGATTTCTATTCTGAAATCTCTTCTCTGGCCAACTCCTATGCCTGTAAAAAAGAAATATACTTACGACTATCCTCGACCAGCAGTCAGCGTGGACATTGTCATTGTCACCAAGGAACCTCGCCGCAGAGTCTTACTGATTCGCAGAAAAAATGAACCTTTCGCAGGGAATTGGGCTCTTCCCGGAGGATTTGTCGAAATGGAGGAGTCGCTGGAAAAAGCCGCCCAAAGGGAACTCTTCGAGGAAACCGGAGTAAAAACCAAGAACCTGGAACAACTACAATCTTTTGGCGACCCGGATCGAGATCCTCGCGGCCGGGTAATAAGCATTGCGTTCCTGGCAGAAGTAGATCCTGCCAAACTAAAACCTCGTGCTGCAGATGATGCGGCTGAGGTTGGCTGGTTTTCCTTGGCTAGACCGCCGGCCCTGGCTTTTGATCACGACAAAATCCTGGCGATAGCCCGAAAACGCTTGAAACAAAGGAACTCTTCCTAGGTAAGGGAGAATACCGGTAGAATAGAAATAGCTCTTTGAAAATTTGAAATCCGCAGGCCGGCTGGACGATCGCTGCCCAAGATCCTCTTGGGGAGAGGAAAGTCCGGGCTCCACAGGACGCAGTGGTGGGTAACGCCCACCGTCCGATGCGGAGGATTTATTTTGAATCCGTCGCAGAAGGATAGGGAAAGTGCAACAGAAAGTATACCGCCTTTTTGTGATCAGTTGCCCTTCCCTCGCCGGTGAAAGAACACCAAGGGAAGAACCAGCAAGGGAAGGGCAACTGGAATCAAGAAGGTAAGGGTGAAAAGGTGGGGGGACTTCGGTCTCTTAATGTAAGAGCCCACCAGCAACCTGGTGACAGGTTGGCTCGGCAAACCCCACTGGGAGCAATGCCAAATAAGAGAGCAGGACTGGTCCGGTCCGCGATGACTCTCGGGTAGGCTGCTTGACCGCTCCGGCAACGGCGCGGCTAGATAAATGATCGTCGCCCACAAATGTGGGTTACAGAACCCGGCTTACAGGCCGGCCTGCGGGTTTTAGATTTCGGGGAAAGTATATCTCTGGAAGAAGTATGATTAAACCGATTGAAGAGAAATTTAGCCATATCTCGACTTAAGCGGCAGATACTCACCCGAAATACAACTCCCAATGCTCGTATGCTTTCGTAATCAGCTCCAAATCCGAAATACATTTCCCCATCGACAGCTAAGAAATCATCGTCTTGTGCGAAAAGTGTTACGGCAGGCACTCATCACAATGCCGATTCAACTTTTCTTTATGGTCATAATAGTACGCAAATTCACTGTATTTTTATGCTAAGGTTAAGTGGGGAAAATGTTCACGGATCCCGCCAAACTTCATACGTTTGTGCTCTTTAACATAACCAGATGTATTATTTTGATGCTGCTCCCAACAAATCGGGCCCCCTTTTCTCATCAACGTCAATATGGTTGGTGTTTGCAATGGTCGTTTATCATTACCTCTGGACTTTCAAACAATTTCGGTTGTCGGATTTTATCCGATTAGTAACCTTCAAAATAATTCCATCCGTCTGATGGAAAATCATAGGTTAATCACCAAAACAGTATCATGAAAAATACATCACCCGAAGTTGACATTTACATCAACAAAGCCCCCGAGTTTGCTCAACCAATCCTGGATAGACTCCGGGGACTCTTTCACAAAGCCTGCCCCGACATCAAAGAGACCATCAAATGGGGCAATCCCTGTTTCGAACACAAAGGGATTGTCTGTGGCATTGCCGCGTTCAGGCATCATGTCGGCGTGAGTTTTTGGAAAGGCAAACTGATGAAAGACCCGGAAGGATTATTTGGGGATGTGGGTAAAACCAGTATGGGTTCTTTAAAATTTACTTCCCCAGCCGAACTTCCGTCTGACAAGATCTTACTGGCCTACATTAAGGAAGCCGTTAAGCTCAACGAAGAGGATATAAAAATTGGCAAACCGAACAAAGATAAACCGGACCAATTGGATCCCCCGGATTATTTGCTTGCCGAGCTGAAGAAGAACAAAAAAGCCAAGGAAACCTATGACAAGCTGAGCCCCAGCCATCGTAAGGAATATATAGAATGGCTGAGAGAAGCGAAAACGGAGACTACTCGGGACAAACGCTTGGCAACGGCAATCGAATGGTTAGCTGAAGGCAAACCAAAGAATTGGAAATACATGAAGAAGTGGGATTAACTTGTGAAATCCCCAAATGCAACTGCCTCGAAATGATGCTCCCCATCGTAGACTTGTTCCCATTCAATCCCATCCGTGGATCGCAGCAACCTCCCCCGCCAGCGTGAGCCAACAAAAATCCCATTGCCATAGGTAGCCGTGGTAGGAGCATTCCGATTGGGGTGGCGTTCCCAAGTGCGGCCATCGCGAGAAGTGTACGTGACACCCAAACCAACTGCAACGAATCGATCTCTCGCCCACAGGATGGAATTCAGATGCTCGCCTTCTTCCCCGCGCAACGGTTCGGTCCACTCCAGACCATCCGTTGTCGCCATCCGCAAGCCGTGCAACCCGGTTCCCACAAATATTCCGTTGCCGAAAGCCACGTCGATGAGAGTGTCCAGCGCCCGTGTGTTCTCAGCATTTCGCCAACTTCGTCCATCGTTGGAAACGCTCCGTCGCCCCCGGTCCCCTACGCCGACAAACTTGTCGTTGCCGAACACCGCTCGGCGAATGATATAGCGACCGGAAATGTCATGCGGAGAAGACCAGGATATTCCATCCTGCGAGGTCAAAACAAAAGGACTGGCGTCGTTAGAATTCCCAGGGTTTCCGCCAAAGCCCAGAAACTGATTGTTTCCAAATACCAAACCGCGAATGTAACGGGAGTAGCGGGCATCTTGATTGGCGGTCCGCCAATTTTGCCCATCTCGGGTTGCGGCAAAAATATTGTTACCGCCATAAGAACCGACCGCCAAAAGTTGTCCATTGCCAAAGCAAGCCGTGCGATATACTTCACCTTCGCGACCGGTTTGGGCATTCTGCCAATTGCGGCCATCTTCCGACTGGAGGCGAATGCCATTGTGACCTACGGCAACAAATACTGAATTCGGCATAATGTTTTACAGTTCAGATTTAGGTTTCTTGCAAAAAATTTTGGGTGCAATGCTTGCCCAAAGGCAGTTATTCGGACCTGCTCATCTAAGAGTGAGTATGGCACAGATCCACAGGCCATCAAACTAATCCGGGAAGGCGGCCATCGTAGTTCCGATTCGCAGAGGTGGCACTTTCTCCGAAGCGATCGACTTGTGCTCCCATGCGATTCAGCATTTCCACGAATAGATTCGAAACAGGAGTATTCTCCCGGTAAGCAATGTGCCGCCCTGTCCGGAGAGTTCCCTGAGCGCGGCCTACTAACAAGTTGGGATAATCTCTTCGGCCGTGGCCGCCATCAGCCATGTAGGAGGTGTACAACAACATGCTGTTATCCAACAGAGTGGAACCGCCCTCGTCAATTTCTTTCATCCGCCGGACCATTTCCGCAAACAGTTGCGTGTACCAAACGTGGATTTGCCGCAAGCCTTCGCGGGCGATAGGGTCGGCGTCTTCCACTCGGCGGGCATTCCCTAAATGTTCCAGCGTATGGCAATGGCGTTCATAGCCAACCGTGACCACTCCCGGGAATTGGGCTCCGTCGCTTCCGACCGCCAGAGTGACCACGCGGGTGGTGTCGGTCTGAAATGCCAGGACCATCAGGTCCGCCATCAAGCGAATATATTCGGCATGGCGTTCCGGATCTTGGCCAACGGGACGAGTAATGCGATAGGTTGGAGTTCCTTCCGGCGGCAGATTATCCGGAATAACCAACCGCGAGGGACCCGGGTTGGCCGCGTCCAATTCTTCTTGCCGAGTACGGTCCTCGACGAAGGCGATCCGCCGTTCAATGGAGCGGACGGAATGGAGATACTCATCCAAGCGATGTTGATCCGCAGATCCCAGGGTCCGCCGCAAATCATTGGCTTCCTCGCGAACCAGATCAACCACACTTCTCTCTACCGAATCACTCCGAGCAGTACTGCGGACTGTTTGGGCTTGATTGGCTGCACGCCGCCGCCAGTTGGGAACCACGGGACGGCGGCCGCGAAACATTCGTTCGAACACCAATCTCGGATTGGACTCGTAAGGAACCGGGGCATCGGCTGCCCGGAAGGAATAGCGGGTTTCATGATTGGTGAGACCGAATTCCATCGAAGGCAAGTAGGTCTGAGTACCCACAACGCGAGCGGCCGCTTGATCCATGGAAACGCCGGCGAACAATTGCCCATTATCTTTGCGGACCATTTCCGCGCCGGTCAAATGCAAGAGGGCGCAATGCTCATGGGCATTGACCCCTTGAGAACGGCCGCCATGGGAAAGTCCTGACAGGAGCAGTAAATCCTGTTTGGCGAAATCCAAGGGGCGAAGGATGGATGGAAGTTGGTCCAACGTTCCTTCTTGCCGCGGTTTCCAGGATTCGATGACCGTGCCTCCGGTAACGGAAAAAATTCCCATTCGCAATGGCGGTCGAACCGAGCTGTTTTCCGATGCGGTGAGCGTCGAAGGAAGCATCTTCTCCAGGAAGGGAAGTGCGACTAAGGCGCCTGCTCCGCGGAGAAAAGATCGGCGTGAAAGGGGGTGTTTCATGGGCATACTGTTCCTCATTAATACGCTGAATTTTGGTGAATCCAGCTACCATTACTTTGTTTTATCGGCAGTTCTTTGGTTTTTGAACGGAAAACTTTTAGCGACGCCAAGAATCAAACGCGAAAACCGGTAATTGTTTTGCTGCAAATCCCGAAGGATTTCTCGAACCGCCGGTTCATCATAATAGTGTACCTCCCGGCCAAGGGCGTAGATGAGCATTTTTTCGGTAAGGTTGCGGACAAACTCATCCTTGCGTTTCCAGAGGATTTTTCGCAACTCATCGGGGCCATTGAATTTCTCACCCGAGGGCAATTCTCCGGAAGTATCAATGGGATCATTGCCGATTCTATTCCGCCAACGGCCGATGGCATCGAAATTCTCCAGGCCGAATCCCAACGGATCAATCTTACTATGGCAACCCGCGCAAGAGGGTTGGCTGGCATGTTGGGCCATTCGCTCGCGAAAACTCTTGGCTTCTTTGCCTTTTTCTTCTTCCTTGAGCATTCCCGCATCGGGAGGGGGCGGGGGTGGAGGATCCCCTAATATTACCTCCAAGATCCATTTGCCCCGGCTGGTGGGACTGGTTCGGCTAGCATGGGAGGAAAGCGTCAAAACACCGGCCATGGTGGTGATTCCGCCGCGATGCTTGTCCGGGTTCAGCTTGATGCGTTTCATCTCTCGGCTATCGAAATTCTTCAGGTTGTAGTGCCGCGCTAATTCCCGGTCGACGAAGGTATAATCGGCTTGCAACAATTCCAATATAGTGCGGTCTTCTTTGCGAAGGTTGTCGAAGAATGTCATTACCTCGGAGAACATTGCCCGGCGTAACCTTGGCTTAAAAGTTGGGAAAAACTCAATGGTCGGGCGGGCATCTTTCAGCTTGCGGATTTGCAGCCATTGTTCGGCAAAAATATCCGTTAGCGATTTTGATTTTGGATCCGCCAGCATTCGCTTTACTTGCTGCTCATAGATTTCCGGGTCACTTAACTTCCCTTGATCCGCAAGGCGAAATAATTCCTCATCCGGCATACTGGACCAAACAAAATAAGACAGCCGCACCGCCAATGCATGTTCATCAACGGGAAGTCCTACCCGCGTGCTGTCTTGTCGGGGCGGTTGCTCCAAGCGGAAGAGGAAATGGGGGGACAGTAGAGCGGCTTTGAGTGCGGTCCGCATTGCTACTGCAAAATTCTTCTTCCCTTTCGTCCGGGCCAATTGGAATAAGCTGTGGTAGCGGCTTATCTCTGCGCCGGTAACCGGCCTGCGGAATGCTCGGCGCAGAAAACGACTCAGGATATCTTTGGGGGATTTCTCAGGAACATCATCCTTACCTTTGACCAGGAAAATGGCATCGTAAGCTTGCCCCAACTCATCCCGATTGGCAGCCGTGCCTCGTTTTTTCTTGGGCCGTTTTCCATTGTCAGGAATGATTTTCTTCAGGACCAATTCTGCTGCCGAATAATATTTCTCCATCATCACCGGAGAAATCCCTAAGGATCCGGCAGCGTTATCAAAGGAATGCTCGACGGCATCATCCGGCATGCCGACGGCAGTAGCGACATCGAAATCCACCTGGAAGAGATCGCGGATCGTGTAGTTATACTCCGCTCGACTTAATCGCCGGATTAAGGTGGGACCGGGGTCCCGCTTACCGGGTTCGGCCACCGCTATGCTGTTGAGAGTATCTTTGATCCATCCGGCGATTAATGCTTGGTGATCTTTGGAAAGGGGAGGCTCTCGGTCCGGGGGCATTTGTCCGGTTTCCACTTGTTTTAAGACCCGTTTCCAGACTTTAAGTTTCTCCAGTACGGTTTTCCTGTTCTTAAAAACAGTCAGATCAACCCCGCCGCGTTTTCGTTCGGTGTGGTGGCAGCGATAGCATTTGCTTTTCAGGATTGGTTGGATGGTTTTCGTGAAATCGGACGGAGTTTCCGGGTCCCCGGCGGAGTGAAGGCTGCTGCTGATTGGCCCGGCCAACAGGAGAATCCCAAAGGCCGGAAACCATCGGATTAGCGAAGAAAATCTTTGGAGCATGAATATTTAGATCAGGAGAGTAAAATTAGCTGCGCAATTCGGATACTAATACTCGGTTGTGGCCAACGGCATACATGCGGCTGAAATCATCATTGATCAGGGCATCATGAACGTGCATGGGCAAATCCCCTCGGTGGATCATATCACGGCGGTCGGTGTCATAGAACATCACCAGGCCATTGCCGCGACCTCCCAGGGCACACAACCAGGGTTGGTTGGGGTGGTAGATCAGCCGGTTTACCATGCCGTTGGGGCCGGTGAAGCGATACGCGCGTTCTCCATTGGCCCAGTTGAATACCTCCACGGTTGAGGGACCGGAAATCGCATCCACGTTGCCGATTTGGCCAACTCCACCCACGGCCAGATGGGTGCCATCCGGAGAAAAAGCAAAAGCTCGAACGCCACCAATTGACCGGATGCGCCGGCTTCCATCCCAAGTGTAAAGGACCGGGACGTCAAACTGGGCTCGTTGCCGGCCCGAGGAAACTTCCCAAACAACCACAAGGCCGACCCGAACCCCCATCCGCAGCACGTGGCGCTGTTCCACGACCATC
>CAZPPD010000122.1:0-10683 GCA_964588185.1 uncultured Alcaligenaceae bacterium
CATTTTAATGTTGATGTTAAATTGTACGTAACAGATTATTTCACTCCTAACAATTCAAAATATATTAGAACAATTCTTGATAAGGTTTCCACTTTCTACAATAATTATGGAGTAACCATCGATTGGGATGTTTACCGCTTTAAAACTCCAAAACATATATGTGGGGAAAGAAAAGGTGTCAGGACAGTGTCAGGACCCTTTTTGGAAAGAAAAGTGTGGAAAGGAAAGCAGTCAGGACCGGTCCTGACACTTTTTTTGACATTGAAAAGCTCATTCACCTCAAATGTGCAGCGGGTCGGCCCAAAGATTTGGAAGTTATCGGCGAATTAGAGGCATTTTTAGGAGAACAGCGTAAACTGGACGACTCCTCATCGCCTTGATAAGCCCAGCCCTGACGAAGAAATCTAAGAATTTGGTTTCCGCATTCTGATCTATTGCCAATAAATGCCAATTCTGGTCTCTCACCGATGAAAAGTGGACATCCGTTGGCAAAGAAAGTCAATTTCATTGATTGGCTTTATTTGGCATTTATTCCACCGTCAACTAACGGGTTTTGGACGGTACTCCGGGCACCGCTGCTAGCGGCTTGTGGCGGCAGCACCCGCAACCGTCGCCATCACCAACGGGGGACAGGTCCACCATCAGCAATTATTTCTTCAGCCTGGGCAGGTAGCTTACCAATGGCTCCAGTGCATCGGTTAGTTCCGAGATGGGGACATCGCACATCAGATCTGTGGCAATCACCGGGTCCGGGCCGGTACGGCCATTGATAAAGACGTGAGCGGCATCGACGACTTTGCCGTCTACCCGGGAGCGGCATCCTTGCAGGCCGATCGAGGATACCTGGTGGAGACCGCAGCCGGCGGGACAACCGGACCAGTGGATGGTGAGCGGTTTCAGTTTCTTGCCCTCGGTCCGCTTTTCCAACTCTTTGGCTATATCGACGGCGTAGCCCTTGGTGTCGATGTGGGCCATGGCGCAGTAGTCGTTTCCCGTGCAGGCAACCAGGCCGCGCATGATGGGCGAAGGGTCATAGGGCAGTTCCTGGAAAATGGGTTCATTGGTGAGAGCACCGATGCGATTTTCCGGCACATTGGCAATGATGAGGTTTTGGTTTACCGTGATGCGGAGGTCGCCGTTTCCGTATTTGTCGGCCAGTTCCGCGATCTTCCTCATTTGCATGGAAGTTATTCGGCCGACCGGAACAATCATGCCCAGGAAGTGGAGTTTCTCATCATGTTCCAGATCGCTTCGTTTCTGAGGATAGATGCCGACGTGGTCTACGTGGTGGGATTTTCGCATATCAACCCCGGCTTTTAGCAAGGGTTTTCCCTGTAGTTTTTGTACTTCGGATCGAAACCAGCCAATTCCCCGTTCCTGGATTAAAAACGCCAGCCGGGCTTTGTTGCGGGCGGTTCTGGAGCCGTTGTCGCGGAATACCCGAGTGATGTCGGCACATAGCTGGGCAGCCTCGTCCGGGGGGACGAAGGCATCCAATGGAGTCGCCGGAATGAAGCCACCGGATCCTTGTTTCCCGCCGACATAGACATTAAAGCCATTGACCTTCTCGCCATCCAGATCCCGGTAAGCAGGAACCATGGCGACATCCTGCGTTTCGGTGTGGCAGCAGTTTTCCATACAGCCGGTGATGGTCACATTAAATTTCCGCGGCAGATTGGTAAACTCTTCGTTGTCGACGAAGATGTCGGTGTAGTCATTCACCACGGAGGTGGCATCCAACAGTTCGTGTTGTGTTATCCCGGCCACCGGGCAGCCGCAAACTCCCCGGATGTTGTCCATGCCGGTTTGCTTACTGTGCAGGCCGACTTCTGCCAGGCGTTTCCAGATCTCCTCGACATCCGCAAGGGTAAACCAGCGCAATTGAATTTGCTGGCGAGTGGTCAAGTCGCAGAATCCTTTGCCGAACTCATCGCAAAGGTCGGCGAGAACCTGGAATTGCTTCGAGTTGGTTTGCCCGCCGTTAAAGCGGATGCGGAGCATAAAATTGCCCGGTGTGGGTTTGCGATAGAAAAGACCCTGCCATTTCAGCATTTGCTTTTGGTCGTCGGTTAGCTCCTTCCAGTTATTGACCGGCATCAGCGGACGAACCTGTTCCAAAGTATTTATTCCTTGATTGCGCTCCTTCATCAGTTCGACCTTGTTTTTCTTTGCGGCGGTAACCTTGGCAGCTTCGGGTGCATAAGCCCCAATCAACTGATCCAGCAATGGTTGGCAAGTGCCGCATCCTGTCCCGGCCCGCGTGAACTCCCCGATGGCAGCAACGCTGTGTTTGCCGCTTTGAATGGCCTCAACAATTTTCGCTTTGCATACCTCATGGCAATTGCAGATTTGCGTATCTTCAGTCAAATTCAACATTTCTCCATCCCCACTGCTCTCCAACAGAGCATCGCGGGAGTTGGGTTCCATCAACAAGTCCAGAGGAGATTCCGAAATGATTTCTTCTTCTTTAAATTTCCGTGTCAACCGGCCGCCTACATCCGGTGTGCCCAGAAGAATAGCTCCTTGGAGGCGTCTTTCTCGCAGCACTATTTTTTTGTAAATCCCTTTTTCCGGATCGTAGTGACTAATCGCTTCACAATCCGACCGGGTAGAGGTTGCATCGCCTAAGCTAACCAGGTCTACTCCCATGACTTTCAAAGTGGTTGCCAAGCGGGATCCTTTGTAAGAGCTGCCCGATTTATCGCCGATAAGCACATCCGCCAAGACTCTGGCCTGCTCATAAATGGGGTCTACCAGACCATACACTTTCCCGCGATGCTGGGCGCACTCACCGACCGCAAAAATACCTTCTTCGGAGGTGTGTAGTTGATCATCGACCACAATAGCCCGGTCCACATGGAGCCCCGCCGACCGCGCTTCGTCAACATTGGGACGGATCCCGCAACTGACAACCAGCATGTCGGTATCAATCACCGTGCCGTCATCCAACCGGATGCCATGAACCGCCCCCTCGCCGAGCACTTCGCTTGCCTTTGCCCCAAGGACGACTTCGACTCCGAGCTTTTCCATCTTGCGTTGCAGTATTTTTCCCCCTTGTGCGTCCAATTGCTGAGGCATGAGGTGGGGTGCCATTTCAACGACAGTTACTTCCAGGCCAAAGCTGAGCAGTCCCCGGGCAGCTTCTAATCCAAGTAGACCTCCGCCGAGAACGACTGCCCGATCACTGTCGGCAGCATAGGCTCCGATGTTATTGCAATCCTCGATGGTTCGGAAAACGAAGACTCCTTTTTTGTCTATCCCTTGCATGGGCGGAACAAAGGGCTTGGAGCCGGTTGCCAAAACCAGGATGTCATAGGGTTCGGTAACTTTCCCCCCAGCTCCGGTCACCACTCTTTTCTTGGGTTCAATCTCTTCCACCTTAATGCCGGCGTGTAGTTCAACCCCTCGGTCTTCATACCATTCGCGGGGATTGAGCCATAGCCGCGAAGGATCTTGGAAACCGCCGAGAACAGTGGATAGCAGGATGCGGTTGTAAGTCCCGTGAGGCTCGGCACCAAACATGCGGATGGCAAAGCGGTTCTTATCCCGATTTAGGACCTCTTCTACAACCTTGGCCCCGGCCATGCCGGTTCCAACTATGACTAAGGTTGGTTTTTGGGTTGCTTTAATCATAGAGAGGAACCTCTCGATCTATTTCCAAAAGAGTAAAGCAACCAACCCTCCCGCGGTTGCCAAAGGAGGGTTGGTTAGGTGTGGAGGTCTACATACCGGAAGCAGAAATTCTAATAAGGGCGCGTACCTTCTACCCAAGCTTAGAAAGCCGATAGATTTAGGTTCTTATTTCTCCTTAACGGGGAGAGTCGTCAGGGAGAGTTGAGTTTGGAGCATTCGGGCTCCGAAATTTGCCATTCTTATTTACGGCAAAAGTTATGCCGATTTGGAAAATGCAATGACTCCTTGAGATTTAAAGCCATGAAATCCTTGTGGTTAAGAAGATGGACTTAAGGGAGATGATTGATGGTGAAGGAAAAGTCTGCCGGTTAGATTAGCAACTCTGCAGGGAAGCTGAGCACCTTCTTTTTTCCGGGAAGTTAATTGCGCGGCTGGTAAGAAAATCATCCTGTACGGAATTAAATCAATCCTTCTGTCTAATCGTCCATAAAATAAGAAACAAACCAAGCACCTCTCCTCAAATCAGCTTCCGAAAGGAGCATTCATGCGTTTTTGGATATCTTTTGCATCATTGATTTTCATTCTGGTTGCCCCTTTACACGCCAACCCCAAAACCCTGGAAGGAAACTGGAAGGTTTCCTTTTTCCAGAGAGGTCAGGAACTCTCCTTTTGGATGGTAAAGCTTAAAGCTCAAGGGGAGAAACTAACGGGAACAGTGGACCCGAAGAAAGGCGTTCCGCCTTCTTCTATTGAAGACATGGGATTAAACAAACAATTGTTGACCTTTAGCATCGATGTTCGGGGTCAAAAATTTAACTTCGAATTTCTCGTGCCGGAAAAGAAAGCTTCGGAGTTAAAGGGGTCTATCGCCAGAGGTTCCTTGGTGTTGCCCGCGTTAATGACTGCCACTCAAGCGAAAAGTCTGGCGGATACTTTTACCCTCAGCAAAGAAGAGTTGGAAAGAAACCCGGACAGCCCGAAGGCTTTTGCTTCCGTCCTGAAAATGGTAGAAGGCGCTGCGGAAAATAATGTCTCTGCAAAAGAGCTGGAGGGATTGGTGGAAATTGCCACCAAAAATGCCGGCAGATTTGGCCCTCGGTGGCAAAGCCAGTTTAACAAAAGCCTGATTAATTCCCTGGTGAACGAAAAGAAATACGCAACTATCGCTTTAGAAACCGTACGAACGCTTGTAAAGGATTTAGATCCGTCCGCTAGTGCAGAACAAAAATTAGACGCCTATTCCTTACTTGCCACCGCATTGAAGAATAGCGGCCAAGTGGAAGAATTTGCCAAGCTGGACAAGAAACTGGATAAGTTGGAACAGGAAGCTTATGAAGAGCACCGCAAACATGGTTTTGACTTCCAAGTCAAGCCATACAAACGGGCATTTAAAAAAGACAGCCGGGTATTAGTGGAGTTGTTTACCGGAGCCCAATGTCCGCCGTGTGTAGCAGCGGACGTGGCTTTTGACGCTTTGGGAAAATCCTACAGCAGTAAGGATGTGGTCCTTTTGCAATACCATTTACATATTCCAGGTCCGGACCCTCTGACCAATGAGACGGCGGAAGATCGGCAGGAATATTATGGAGATGAAGTTCGGGGAACTCCGTCCATATTCTTTAACGGCATGGCCAAGGCCGGCGGCGGTGGGCCCAAGAGTGCTGCCGGCCGCAAATTCGCTCAATACAAACAAGTGATTAATCCCATGTTGAGAGAGGACGCTCCGGCGACAATCAAGGCACAGGCAAAGAAAGACGGGAGCAAGGTTAACATCAATGTTCAAGTTTCCGATCTGAAGAAGATGGGAGAAAAAGTACGCCTGCGAATTGCCTTGGTGGAAGATTGGGCTCGCTATGCCGGTCGGAACGGCTTGACCTTCCATCATCATGTCGTCCGGGATTTTCCGGGTGGAGTCGAAGGATTTCCTCTCAAGGACAAGTCGTTTAAAAAATCGCTATCGGTAAATTTGGAACAACTTCGTAAGGAAATTTCCAAATATTTGGACGATTTTGCAGCCATCAATGGCAGTTTCATCAATGGCCAGCCCCGTCTACGCCTGAAGGATCTGCGGGTGGTCGCTTTCGTCCAGGATGATGAATCCAAGGAGGTTCTCCAAGCAGTTGAAGTCCCGGTTAAATAAAACCAGAATTCCAAGCAAAGGCGCGACCCACGCGCCTTTGCCTGAATCATTTTCAAAGCCACTACCACTTCAGATAATCCCAAGACACCTTTTAGCGATAAAATAGGTTAGTGGGTGAATGACAGGGTATCGCTAACCTCGGAATAAAACCTCGGGAGGAACATCTCCATGACAGTGGCTGCCTCCACGCTGCCACCCGGCCCCAAAGGACACTGGCTATCTGGAAGCCTATCGGAATTCCACCAAGATGTTTTGGGTTTTTACATGCGTTGTTTCCGTGATTATGGAAGTTGCGTGGGATTTCGTTTGGGGCAGCGACGGTTGGTCCTGGTGAATGAGCCGGAATTGATTGAACACGTCTTGGTTAATCACAGCAAAGATTTCGCCAAGTTGACCTATGTGTTGCAGCTCCTCAAGCCCTTGTTGGGCAATGGTCTTCTGAATAGCGATGGGGAGTTTTGGCTGCGGCAACGCCGGTTGATTCAACCTGCTTTTTCCAAGCAGAAAATAGCCGGTTATTCCAACTGCATGGTGGATTTTTCGCAACGCATGATCGCCGGTTGGCAAGAGGGCGACCAAATTGATGTACACCGGGAAATGGTACGGCTCACCTTGGAAATCGTAGCAAAAGTTCTCTTCGATGCCGATGTAGGCGAAGATGCTGCCGGAGTTGGCGAAGCACTCCAAGTGGTCCTGTACAATTTTTTGAATCGCTGGGGAAGTTTGCTGCCGTTGCCGGCCTATTTGCCTACCCCTGGGAACCTGCGTTTTCATCGCTCGGTTCGGCGTTTGGACGAGATTATCTTCCGCTTTATCAAAGAACGCCGGGAGAGCAAAGAAGAGCGAAACGACCTTCTCTCCATCTTGCTTCATGCCCGCGATGAAGATGACGGCAGCCAAATGACCGACCAGCAGCTTCGGGATGAAGCCATGACTTTGTTCCTGGCAGGCCATGAGACCACTGCCAACGGCATGGCATTTCTTTGGTTATTGCTGGGACAGAATCCGCAAGTAGAAGAACAGCTTTTTCAGGAACTGCACACTGTTCTGGGTGGAAAGCCGCCGACGGTTGAGGATTTAGCCAAGTTGCCTTTCACGGAAGCCGTGGTAAATGAATCCTTACGGTTATATCCGCCGGCCTATGTAATTGGCCGAGTAGCTAAAAAGGATTGTGAGCTTGCCGGGTATCGGATTCGCGCGGGAGCAACGGTTTTATCCAGTCAGTGGGTGATGCATCGCCATCCAAACTATTGGGATGACCCAGAAACGTTTGACCCGAACCGCTGGCTGGATGGCCGAACCGAAGGGCTGCCGAAATTTGCCTACTTTCCTTTCGGCGGAGGTCCCAGGCTATGTGTGGGAAATAACTTTGGGTTAATGGAGATGAAAATAATCCTGGCTACGATCGCCCAAAAGTTCCGCGTTGATATTGTTCCGGATCAGGAAATCAAGCTTCGAGCGGCGGTGACGGTGAAGCCGGAGTTTGGAATTCAGGCGATTGTTCGCAAGAGGTGAATCACCTGAATTCTTTTGGAATCAGCGTATTAAGGCTGCCGTCGGATTATTTTGCAGAGATATCCAAACAATAAATGTGGGCTAAGTCGCGCAGATACAATTTTCCGTTGGAAATCGTCGGCGAGGTCCGATTTTTACTCCCCATCAATCCGGGCATACGGCCTTTTTCTTGATACCCTTTGGGTGTCGCCTCAACCAAAATAAGATCACCGGACTTTTTGTTGGTAATAAACAGATGCCCGTCCGCCAGAGTAACAGCTCCCAATCCCATGCCTTTGTTTTCCCATTTCAACTTGCCGGTCTTAGCCTCCACACAACGCAAATCAACCCGTTTGCTAAACTCCCCGGCGAGGCCATAAAGATGGCCTTTGTGCAAAACCGAATTCGCCCAAAAGTTGATCATTACGCTGTCCTTGCCTTTGCTTTCCCAAGTAATGCTGGGCTTTCCCGAAGCGGATAGCTCTAGAAGGGCACAGCCGACCTTTTCCCCAGATGTGACAAAGAGGTGGTTGCCCATAGCCAGCGGAGTACAGATGTTGCAGTCGTATTCCGTCTTCCAAGGCATCCGCCACAGAATCTCTCCTTTAGTTGGATCGTAGCCGGTCAAGCCGAAGGCATTGAAGACGACCATCTGGGGCTGTCCACCGACTTTCACAACCATGGGAGTCGAATAGGCGGCTTTATCACTACTCTGTTTCCATACCAGTTCGCCGGAGGTTTTATTGTAAGCGACCACGCTTGCTCCTTCAGCACCCGGCAGAGCAATGACCAAATTCTTGTAAATGAACGGCGAAGCAGATAGTCCCCAGCTAATGTTTTTCACGCCGAAATCCTTGAGAAGATTATGTTGCCAAATTATTTTGCCGGTCTTGGCATTTATGCAGGCAATCGGTCCGCTCACCGAAGTAGCATAAACCCGGTCGCCTTCAATGGTGGGTGTGCTGCGGGGGCCATTGCCGTAGTTGTTCTTATATTCCGGGGCTAATGCTTGTTCCCAAATCTGCTTTCCATCTTTGACGTCCAAGCAAACGACAAGTTCTTTGCCGCCTCGTTGCACTAAGGTGTAAGCTCGGTTGCCAACGACCGCCACGGTGGAATACCCTTCACCTCCAGGCACTTTCCAGAGAATCTTCGGTTTGGTTTTATCCCAATTGGTGAGGAGTCCTGTCTCCGGAGAAGAACCATTGCCGTTTGGCCCCAGCCATTTGGGCCAATCTGCGGCCGAGCAAATGGAACCACTGATGATAGAAAGGATTGTCAGTGTGAAATGGAGCAGAGAGTTGCGAAATGTCATTGGTGAATCCCTCACGAAGTTTGATGATTAGTATCCAATGGGATTGTAATCAACTGGGAGATGGGGGAGTATTAAAAAGTAGAAATGAGGATCAAATTCCAATTCTTGATTGGGGGAACAACTCTCATGGAAAAAATAGAACTCTACCGAAAACTAATTCTCGATATTCTTGATGACTACTGCAAACTCCACATGTTCCGAGGAGCAGTTCGTTTTTACAAAGTAGTGGATCAAGAAAATAACCACTACTTAGTGATGAGTGATGGTTGGTGGAACAACAAACGCTTTTATGAAGCGTCCTCCACTTCCAGATAAAGGATGGAAAGATTTGGTTTCTGTACAACGGAATCGAACGAGAAATTGTCGATACATTAATGGAAAATGGCGTTTCCCGTGAAGATATTGTCCTCGGCTTCCATGCACCAATCCTCCGGAAGTTTTCAGAGTTTGCCGTTGGGTGATGTATCAATTTAGAGAATACCCGGCTGCGATAGTTTGACACCTTTGAGTGCCATTTTGAATTGCTCCGGATTGGGGGCCACTTCCAAAGCCGCAGCTTTGTCGATATCGCCGTTCACCACCAATTGCCGCAGATTCTCGGTGAAATCGATCATCCCTTCGTTGTATCCCATGCGGATGGCGTCGGGCAATTTCCCGTCTTCGCCTTCGCTGATTAGTTTGCGGACAATCGGGTTTACAATCATAATTTCGTTGGTGGGACAACGGGATTTTCCGGGTTTAATGGACTTGAGCAGTTTTTGGGCGACGATTGCCCGTAAGTTATTCGCCAAGGCTTGGCGGATCGCTTCGTGTTTATCGGGTGGGAATAAATCCAAAATACGGTTGATGGTGGATGCTGCCGTGGAGGCGTGGATGGTACCAAATACCAAGTGACCTGTTTCTGCAGCGTGGACGGCTGCTTCAAAAGTTTCAATATCTCGAAGCTCACCCACCAGGATGACATCCGGATCTTGCCGCACTGCATCTTTGAGAGCCTTATGCCAATTCACGCAGTCCAGACCAATTTCCCGTTGATTGACATAGGCTTTTTTGTCCGTGTAGGTGAATTCGATCGGATCCTCGATGGTCAAAATATGCAATGGTTCCCGGGCATTAATATAGTCCAGCATTGATGCGATGGTCGTACTTTTTCCGCTACCGGTAACCCCTGCCAGGATGATCAACCCGTCCGGGAAATGGCAAAGTTTTTCAATGGAATCCGGTAGCCCCAAGGCTTTGAAGTCCGGGATAAAGTTGTTAACCCGGCGGGCTACCAGTGACAAATTGTTGCGTTGCCGGAATAAACTTACCCGGAAACGGCATTCGTTTTCGCCGATTACATAAGAAAAGTCCACTCCGCCTTCTTCATCGAGAATCTTGCGATGTTTCTCACCAAGGTTAGGCAGGAGGAGTCGTTCCATATCTTCTTGTGACAACGGCCGCATGTCCATCCGGCGGATGTCGCCTTTGAGCCGCATCATGGGCGGTTGGCCGGCTTTGAGGTGCAAGTCGGAACCCTCATGCTTCATCACCATGCGGAACAGCTTGTTTACTTCCGGCTCTTTTTTGGCCCCTGCGGCCGGTTTTTGCGGTTCGGGTGAAAGGTTTGGAGCATTGGTATTTGGGGCATCGGCGGTTGCCATTTTGAATCTCCGTGAAGGGCAATCTGAATCAAAGAAGAGAAACGAAGGTTATTAACTTAATCTTATTGGGACGCCTTTGTCGGCAAGATATTTCTTTGTATCAGGAATCGGGTATTCATTGTAATGAAAAATGCTGGCCGCTAAAGCCGCATCTGCTTTTCCTTCGGTCAAAGCCTGGTATAAATGTTCAGGATTCCCTGCGCCGCCGCTGGCAACCACAGGGATGGAAACAGTTTCGGATACGGCTCGAGTCATTGGCAAGTCATAGCCGGCTTTGGTGCCGTCCGCATCCATGGAAGTAAGCACAATCTCCCCGGCCCCCAATTCTTCGACTTTTTTGGCCCAAGCGATGGCTTCCAATCCGGTGGGAACCCGGCCGCCATTGATGTTGACTTCCCAGATCTCCTGACCGTCCTTGTTAACTCTTCTCGGGTCAATATTCACAACCGTAGCACAGC
>CAZPPD010000123.1:0-10610 GCA_964588185.1 uncultured Alcaligenaceae bacterium
ATAAAAAGTGGTTGTATTGCTGTCAAACGTCCAGTAGGGAATATATATTCCTTGCAACTTGGTGTTCTCGGCACGGGCATATTTCTTGAGTCCCGACGGAGCGAACCACAGTCCCTTTAACCATTCCCGGAAAGCTTGGAAGGCCCTATCCCTGGGAATCAAAAACGGCAGCAGACTCTTGGGTTGAATCCGCACCTCGTCTCGAGGCTCATCCACCAAGGCACTTCCGCAAAATGGGCATTCACTTGCTGTCACATGGGAATCCACTGTAGTTTCTGCCGCACAAGATTTGCACTTCATTACCTTCGGTTCAACTTTGGGCTCTTTTTCCGCCAGTTCTCCCAGATAACTTCGGTAATCCAGTTCTTTAATATCTTTTTCGGACTGAGGGATAGGGTTGTTATGGCCACAGTAAGGGCAAGTGATGGATTGCACCGCCGGGTCGAAAACCATTTTCGCCCCGCATTGGTGACAGGGAAATTGCTTCTGGCTGGGAGGAGGTGCATGGAAAGGTTCGATCGGTTCCACAGCAGGGGGAAGTTCCGGAGGCATCCCGTTTGGATCCATAACAAAATCATCCTCAATGTCTAATCAAGTAGGACAGAACTCCGGTTAACTCCAGTTCCGTCCGAAAACCGAAAGAGCTTACATCCAGTAGAGAGTTCACTATCCCTGAGGAGGAACCGGAGGGGGAGTTGGCGGCGCGGGGGGAAAGATTCCCGCCAGTTCGGGGACTTGTCCGGCTGCCGTCCATTGCACCATACCCTGCCTCCATACCAGGGAGTCCGCTTTAAGTTGTCCGGCTGCAGCTTGTTGCCGAAGCATATCAACCGGATAGGGACCGGTTTGTTTTCCATTGACCACAACGAAGAATGACACCGCCTGGGGAATCGGCGGCGGAGCTTGGGGGCTTGACTGCTGTTGCGGTTGGAAAGCATTTCCCATTTGATTGGCCAATCCAAACCCCATGCCCATGCCCATTCCCCCGGCAGCTAAACCTCCCGCTCCAGGATTTTTAGCGACATCTGGAATAGCATTGGCCGCCTGATACCGAGTGAAGGTGTTCATGTCACCGATAATTCCCATGGAAGACCTGGTGTCCAGAGCTTTTTCCACTTCCGGGGGCAACGAAATGTTTTCGACCAGCAGCTTGGTCAGCTCTATGCCGTAGCCGGAAAATTCGGGAGCAATCTGTTTGGTAACAAACTCGCTGATCTCGTTGTAGTTGCTGGCCAAATCCAATACGGGAATCTTGCTCTCGCCGAGAGCATCGGCAAAACGGGTAACCACCAAATTGCGAAGTTGGTCCGTTATCTCGTCGGTGGTGAAATGGCTGTCGGTGCCGACTATTTCCTTGACAAACTTGCCGGCATCTTCGACCCGGACGGCGTAGGTCCCAAAGGCGCGCAAACGAACCGGGCCAAACTCCGGATCCCGCAGCATAAGGGGATTCTTGGTGCCCCATTTCAGGTCGGTGAAATGCCGCATGGAAACGAAGTAAACGTCGACTTTGAAAGGGCTATTGAATCCATATTTCCATCCATTCAAAGTGGACAAGATCGGCATGTTACTCGTTTCCAACGTGTACATACCCGGCGAGAAGACATCGGCCAGTTGTCCTTCGTTTATGAAGACCGCCTTTTGGGATTCGCGGACAGTCAGTTTGGCTCCATATTTTATCTCGTTTTGAAAACGCTCAAACTTCCAAACCATGGTGTCTGGGGAGTCGTCTGTCCACTCGATAATATCGATGAACTCGCCGCCAAGCTTATCCCAAAATCCCATCTGAGATTTCCTTTCGTTGACAAAATATCTGATAGGCTCACTTGGGGCCAGTTTAGCCCATGGAGCCACATATTTCAAAAAAGGTTTCCCAATCTGCTTACTGAGTTAATTCGCGGCTGGCAGAAAAATATTTTCTTTTCCCCCCGGATCTTTCTGCCGGTTATTCCTTCCCCCGCCGCTTTACCAAAGTAACTTCATTTCCTTGATCATTAAAGGAAACCTCATCCAAAAAAGTCCGCATCAACATGATACCTCTGCCGAAAGGCCTGAGCAGATTCTCTGGGTCCGTGGGATCGGGAAGGGTTGAAACATCAAACCCCGGCCCTTCGTCGCGGATAATAAACTCTGCCTCAGAGGGAGTGAAGGTGGCCGTGACTTTGACCCGCCGGTCACAGAAAGGAGGTTTTTTGACGCGTTCCTTCCCTAAACGCCGGTAGGCGTTGTCTTCGGATTCCCGGAGTCGCGAATCCAACTCCAGGTTGCCGTGATCAATGGCGTTAGCGATCGCTTCCGTTAAGGCGGTCGTTAATTGCAGTAGAGATCCTTGACCACAGAAATTCAAGCGGTTTAAGCCGTCCCGAAGATAGCTGATTAATGCTTGAGATCCCCCCGGTTCATACCCCAAAATGAATCGCGACTTACTTTCCACGAGAAACTCTCGGACTTGGTCCCGCTGTTGGGCAGCTTCGAGTGCAGCTTGGACTGTCTGGAGTGCTTCCCCAAGGTCCTGTTTGAGATTCTTCTTGGGAACATAGCTGGCAGCTCCCGCTTGCAACGCTTCCACTGCTACTTCTTCACTTCCGAAAGCCGTCATCAAAATTACCGGCATCTCCGGATAGTCGCGGCGAAGCTGATGGACCAATTCCAGCCCGTCCATTTCCGGCATCTTCAAATCCGTTAAAACGACCTCAGGACACTCGTTTTCAATCTTTTCAAGTGCTTCCTGACCATTGGATGCGAGGGCAAAATCCAGTCCTTCCTGTCGAACACAGGCACCGGCAATCTGCTGATCTAAGACGGAATCATCGACTATAAGAACTTTTGTCATAAGTTTGACCTTTTCTGACATGAGGTCTTATTTGCTTGAACGAATGTGAGAATGAGATAATACGACGGGTTGGATTACAAGTATAATATTAAAATTCCGGCCCTTTATCAATCCAACTGGTTGCGCTTGAGAACCTTTCCTTCGCGAAATTAGGGCGTGCTGTTGAACTAGGGATCAGATCCCAAAGCCAAATTCATTGCTTGATGAAGAAGCTTGATTTCATTGTCCAGCTCGGGCAAGATCATTTCCGCCTCGGAGAAGTCGGCATCTCTGCCGAATTGTTCCAGTTTCCGAGCGGTGGCAACTAATCCTTTCGCATCGAAAACATCAGCCGCACCCTTTATGGTGTGAGCTCCTCGTTGAACTTTTTTGGCGTCCTTTTCTGCTAATCCGGCCCAAATCTCATCAAGCTGTTTCTTACATTCCTGCATTAGGGTCGGAACCAATTGTTTCACCGCCTCCATACCTCCAGGAACCCTTTGCAATGCTGCCTCAAAACTAAATCTGACCTTTGGCAACTCGGCCTCGGGCTGGGAATAGTCTGTTGCACTCGTGTTAGAAACCTCAGCTTTGATGCCATCTTCGGCGGTATCATCTTTGAATTTGCCACCGAATTGGCCCAGGGTGGCAAACAACTCCTCCTTGTCAAATGGCTTGGCCACATACCCGTCCATTCCTTTCTGCAAACAATGCTCCCGGTCACCTTTCATGGCGTTGGCAGTCATGGCAATGATGGGAATGTGGTCTCCTGTTTGTTTTTCCCGTTTCCGGATGGCGGCAGTCGTTTCAAAACCATCCATTTCCGGCATTTGCACGTCCATGAGAATCAGGTCGAATGAATCTCTTTCCAAAGCGATTAATGCCTCCTTACCATCTTCCACTACAGTCACCTGATGGCCCCGCATTTTCAATATACCTGAAGCCACCTGCTGGTTGACGATGCCATCTTCGGCGAGCAAAATCTTGAGCGGCTGATCTGAGGTCTGCTTGTCAATTTCGGGCTGGCTGCTGGTTGTTAAACGATTCTGTTCTTTTCCGGAAATACTCAACAGCACATTCAGCAATTCGGATTGGACCACCGGTTTGGTAAGGCAACGAATAATGCCGAGCTTTTTGCAATGTTCGGCGTGACCTGCCAGGGGGGCTGAGGAGACAAGAACGATAGGGGTATGGCACATTTTAGGATCTGATCGAACGCGTTCTGTAAAACCAAATCCATCCATTCCCGGCATCATGTGATCCAACAGAATCAAATGGAATGCGTTTTCACCTTCAATAGCTTTGGCCAACTCCTCCAAACCGCTAACAGGATTGTCCGCGGAAACGGAAAGAATGTGCCAGCTTCTCAGCATCTCCTCGAAGATGCGCCGGTTGGTGTGGTTGTCGTCGACAATCAGGACCCGCATTCCGGATAACGAAGAGGTATCTGCTCGTTCTTTTTTTCTGTCGTCTGAGAGTACGCCAAACTCAGCCGTAAAGTGAAAGGTGGTTCCTTTATCGACTTCGCTTTCGACCCAAATCCGGCCGTTCATCATATGCACCAATTGAGAAGAGATGGCCAGACCTAATCCCGTACCTCCGAAACGGCGCGTCGTCGAGGCGTCTGCCTGACCAAAAGCCTCGAAGATCTTTTGTTGTTTGTCGCGGGGAATTCCGATGCCGGTATCTCTCACGGAGAAATGCAACCGCATTCTATTCCGGTCCAGGGATTCGCGGCAAACATTGATTTCCACCTCGCCTTCGTGGGTAAACTTGATAGCGTTTCCCACCAAGTTCACAATTATTTGCCGCAACCTCCCGGGATCACCCAGCAGCGAATCGGGGAGCTCGGGATCGATCCGGCAAGCCATTTCCAGATTCTTTTCCGCGGCTCGAATCGACAATGTCTGGCCGGTTCTACCCACACAATCGCGAAGGCTGAACTCGATCTCTTCCATTTCCAGTTTACCCGCTTCGATTTTCGACAGGTCGAGGATGTCATTCAGAAGCTGCAACAAGGAATCTGCCGACTGCTGAATCATCTGCAGATAATCGGATTGCTCACTGGATAGATCAGTGTGAGCCAGCAATTGGGCCATGCCGATGATGCCGTTCATCGGAGTGCGAATTTCGTGACTCATATTGGCCAAGAAATCACTCTTCGTGCGATTGGCCGACTCGGCAGCTTCTTTGGCACGCAGAACTTCTCGCTGAGCTTCAACCAACTGTTGGTTGCGCTCTTGCAACTCCCGGGTCCGTTCTGCGACCCGGCCCTCCAAATTGGCATAGGTGGTTCGCAGCTCTTTAGTCATCTGATTAAATGCCGCCGCCAAGGTGCCAACTTCGTCGTCGCTATTTTCCGGAACGTGGACCTGCAACTGTCCACCAGCAACGGTTGTTGCCGCTTCGGCCAACTGCCGGATAGGGCTCATCATCCGCCGTACCAGGAAGTACGAAGCGACCAACCCGACAGTAAGGAAACCTGCCTGGAGAAAAAACATCGTGTTTTGCAGGTGAACTACGGGAGCATAGGCTTCGGCAACATCCATCTTTGCCACCAACCCCCATTTCCGGTATTCAGGTGGATGATATTCAACCGGCAGGTAGCGAATGAGGACTTCTTCCCCCATAAAATCGCCGATGTCAAATCCGTCTTTTCCCTGGATGGCCTTTTCGAGGTGGGAAACATCTCCAGCAACGAAATCACCCGCCCGGGTAGGGAGCAGAAACTTCACTCCGCCTTTGGCATAAGGGGTGCCGACTATTACCTCTCCTGTTTTTCCCAAGCCGGTCCGGTCCGAGAGCAGGTCCACTAACGGTTTCATATCCGCAAGCACCATCACCACGCCTAGGGGATTGCCTTCCGCAGAAATTGCCGGAGCCTCCAGATAAGCCTGGTAACCGTCCTCAAAGGCTTCCGGAATGCCGAGATGCTCCCGCTTCCTATCTGGATCTACTGCAAATTTCTGTCCAATGTATTCGGGATTGGTTGCGGCGATGACTTGGTTGTTGAGATCCACAAACCAGATATCCAAAAAACCCTGCGTGCTCTTTTTGGCATCGTTTAAGATGCGTTGTGTCCTTTCCAAAAAATCCTGTTTGGGAATCTTTCCCATCTTGCGGAGTTCGATCAATTCGCGAAAGCGAGTCCTACTTGCGACCAAGGCAACTCGCTCATGCTCCTGGCGAACGAAGGTGAGTAGCCGTGCTTTTCGTTCCATGGCTACTGAGTCGAGGTGATGATTGACTCGCTCCCGCAGGGCATTGCGGGCAAAATAGAAACCGACCCAACTCAGGGCTTGGGTGATAACCAAGATCACTATGGCTACAAACAACGCTTGTTTGGTAACCAGAGACCTATACCAGGGAGTTTGACCTACCGTAAATTTGGAGTCATTTGTGGAGGTTGAGGATTGCTCGCGTTGAGTCATTCAGCACCCCTCCACCGAGATTTCGGTCGAAGTCCGAGAGAAATACGAGTTTTGTCACAAATGAATTTTCGGGTAAAAGGGTCAGGAAAATTTAATGCCTTGCACTTTTCGGACATTCAATTGTGACAGAACACCCGTGAGGTGAAACAAAGAACCCGGCTCACTTTTTAGGGTCAGGATCTTTTTTTAACATGGGTTCCGCTTTGCTATCCGGCTGGACTACCGGACCCCACTCATCCAAATTCATTTCTTTGGGAGCAGGTCCTTTGATGGTACACATTGCCTGGAAGATTTCGTCCGGAATATCAGCCTTGAGGAAACGGACAGATCCATCGGCCATGATTACATACGCTCCTTTCTTGCCGCCATAGTCTCCGACAAAGGGCTTAATGCTATCCTTCTCGGGAACTCCGCGAACCGTGGCCCCGCCGCCGGCAATCCAAGGAGTCATTCCCACCGGATTATCCTGGGGAACTTGAATCATGAAAGCTGTGTTGGCAAGACCCCGGCCTTTGCTGATTTCTTCCAGGCTTACCGGCCGGTCGTAACCAAAGATCCCTCGCTTGCCTACGGCAGCCGGGTCGTCCAAGCGAAAATCTGCAGCATTGAGACCAACGCCGGCAATGCCGACAAAATGAGTCGCCGCAACATCGGTCGGCAATCCCGGATAGGATACCCGGCGTGAACTGCTGGGATACCTTGGATCCAGAAACTGCGGAACAATGGTCCGAGCAACCAGCCAATTTTCCTGATCCCGCCAGGATTTCTTGAAATTAATGCGTTGGTACAAGGTCCGCTGGTCCAGGAAAGGCAATAAGCTTGCCATCCAACTTACCCGATGAATCGGTTCCTTGGCGAAACGAGAGCCCGCCCCGATGCGCGGAAACGCGGCCTGTGGGAAATGTTTTTCCTCTAACGCCACCGTCCGATTAAACGGCAGTCGTTTGGTGCCAAGATCTACCACAGCTTTACCAAGCTGGTGCCGGTGATTTTCCTTGGCGGCAATGGCGAGTTGATTGCGAACGTTGGCGATTAGCAATCTTGTCGCCCGAAGTAAATCGCCGTCGCGGTTTTCGTCCAGAATTAAATCAAATGTAAAGGTGACGGTGTTCTCTTGTTGGTCCACTTTAATGCGGGATTTTTTGGGATCGTTGTCGTCAACCGGATTGGTCTCGGGGAATCCTTCTCCCCCTATCCTGCCGCCGGGAAGAAATGGTGCATTCGGGTCGTTCGGATCCACTTTGGTCTTCTTTTCCGAAACCACCTCTACTTTGTGGTTAAATGCCTTGTCAAAAAACTCAGCTACATCCGGGGCAACTTCAACTTCCAGGTCTTCCTCGAGCACCCGGGCATTTTGGTTGGCAAGACCGCCGGAGCAAGCAATTTCGTTGACGTAACGGTATTTTCCCGGTTCCCGTTGGCGAAACGAGGTCCCTAAGATGTCGATGGTGGCAACATTCTGTTTCAGGACGTTGGTAACATCCCAAATCCTTCGCAATTGAAATACCGCGTAATCTCCGGCGAAGGGATTGTTTACTTTCAGTCGTGCTTTATCCAAGTCGGTGGCGGTGCTAAATAGGATGTGGGTCGTTTCTTTCTTTCCGGTTTCCACCTCCTCGAGTTTATCCAGCATCTTTTTCAAGTCCGGATGGATAGTACTGTAAAAGGTGGTGCGGGCATCAGGGGCAAGGCGTTTAAATTTGCCTTTGACCTCTAAGAACATGGCCATTGGTTTCTTGTGAGCCACAATCAAAGTTTGCCGATCATGTAGGCGCAGGAACAAGGGTTCCTTGGGTTGCCGCTGTTGTCCGTATTTCAGATTGGAACGAGCGGCCATGGAGAGTTGGGAAAACTGTTCCAGCCAGAGGTTATCCTCCGGGATTTGGAAATAGTTTTGGTCGTGAATCTTCTCCTTTACCTCAATCAATCCTAATGCCTTGGCTAACTTATCCTCCTTAAAAGCGACCGTTGAATGAATGGCATTAAACGCCCACATTGAGTCCTGCCCATACCATTCACCGTGGAGAATTTCGTCAATCGCTTTCAAGGAAAATCCCAAGCGTTCCCGGAATACATTGTCATCCAAACCGGGTGAGCGAAAGGCGGTTAAGCCCAAATCGCTGGACAGGATATCCTTGAGGTGCAGATGAGCGACGTGGTGGACGTCGTTTGGAAGTAAATTGGTAAAGGCCTCGAGGTCGGCCTTGCCGAGAACTCGTTCCACAATCTTTTGCTTGCCATTTTCTTGGCCATTGCCGTTGGTTTGCTTCGTGGTACCGTTGCCGTTGTTTTCCGTGTTATCATTCTGGCCGTAAAGGTTTGGGTTCGTTTTTGGTTTCTTTTTGTTTCCGCCGGACATCATAAAGAAAGCAGCGACGGCCAAAACCACCAAACCGACAGCGCCCAAGCCGATCCCCAGCACCATTTGATTGGACTTTTTGCCTTTTTTCTTCTTGCCTTTTTTCTTTTTCTTGCCGGAATCCTCATCCTCGAAATCATCCTCATCATCCGGAACCGGTTTTTTCCGTTTTTTGGATTTTGGGGACTCATCCTCGGGCTTACTATCCGCAGGGTCATCGACAACAAATCGAAACTTGCAGGTCGGGCATTCGACTTTTTTGCCGATCAGTTTGGGATTTTTGATGACGACGCCGGATTCGCAACTGGGACAAGATATTTTGAAGCTGTGCCCGGGAATGGCCATGTAATTACTCTCCACGGAAAAGAAGGGAATCGCAAATGAGAATGAATTATGATCCTTATCTTAAACGGGGGAAATAAGATCTGCAACGGGTAGTAATTTTGATTGGAAAAGTAATCAGCGGGAATGAGAAACGGGTATGCAGGATTTCCGTGAGATGTTTCGCCCTTTCAGGGCTTCTGGGGTGGAAAATGCCATATCCAGGGCGGAGTATCGCGACTATCGCCGCTCCGCTCTGCCCAGGGTATCTGGCCTGTCTTGTTGTTGGCCCTACCGGGGCGATAAATTCCACAGGTTTAATTTGAACCAGAAGTTCACCCGGGAAATGTTGATATCACTTGGAATTGAAACTGAAAATTGGAACTACTGAATTTACAATTCCCATTTCCATTCAATCATCCCTTCCAACATTTCTTTGTGCGTTAAATTAAACTGCAAAGGCGTGACGGTAATAAAACGATCCGCCAACGCGGTTACGTCGGTATCCGGGTGAGGTTCCGGGCATCCATAATCCGGGTTATTCCAGAAATAGACCCGGCCGCGGGGGTCAATGCGGCGGTCGTAGGATTCTTCGTGCGGAGCCACGTTTTGCGGAACCACTTGGATGCCTTCGAGGGGCCCCTTTTCAAAGCTAGGGATATTAACATTAAAAAGGGATCCTTGTTCGGGGTTGTGAGACATGATTTGCCGAATGACTGTCATAGAAAGCTCGGCTGCTTTGGGAAAATCCAGGGGTTTGGGTTTCGAGTATTCCAAAGAAATGGCGATGCTGGTTCGCTGGTAGAATGCCCCCTCTACGGCAGCGGCCACGGTTCCCGAATAAAGCACATTTATCCCTGCATTGGACCCGGCGTTGATTCCACTGACAACTAAATCCGGCGGTTCGGCTAACAACTCCATCAAAGCCAGCTTCACACAATCCGCCGGACGCCCTTCCACTGCCCAGCCCATGGGCTCTTGATGGTCATCCACGACTTCTTGAACCAGTAACGGGGTCAGCAACGTGATGGAATGGCCAACCCCGCTTTGTTCTCCCGCTGGGGCAACAACCGTCACCTCCCCCAATTTTTTCAGTTCCTCGCGCAGAGCCCGCAAACCCGGGGCATAAACACCATCATCATTGGTTAGCAGTATTCTCACTTAACATTTCCTTTGTGATTTATTCCAGAAACATTATTCAGGTCAGTTTATTTATAGCTGGAAGATTTTCTCGGAAAGATGTCCGGGTCAGACCTTCGTTATGCATCTTTCTTATGGAGTCCAATTATAGTTTCATGCTTTCATTTCACACTTCCCACGAGCCCGGTCTGCTGCTCATTGGTGGGAACCAAGGGGGATATTCACGGCCATGGACCCGTCATTCATTCTATCAATCAATAAATCTTAACCTGCATTTCCAGACGGAGAGGAGGATTTGGTTACCCGCGCAAGGAATGGGGATATTACCGTTTTGAGGAAAACATCGGGATCTTTGCACTAAACGGGATTGCTTGATGCCGCTTCCGGCATCAGCTAAACTACAAAGGATACTGGTAATGGGTGCCCTGATTGTGGACTCAAACAAGTTGGTGAAAAGGAGCTTTATGCCCTCTGACAGGGATATGGGATCCTTGAGTACGAATCAGTGGGATCGGCTCCATGGTCTGGTAAACCAGTTCGAAGAAGC
>CAZPPD010000124.1:0-10578 GCA_964588185.1 uncultured Alcaligenaceae bacterium
GCTTACACCAAAGATGATGCGGATTCGCAATCCCGGCCTATTACCTTTGCTTGGAATGGCGGTCCGGGTTCCTCTTCGGTATGGTTGCATCTTGGTTTGTTTGGACCCAAACGAATTTTGATGAAAGAGAACGGCTCTCCTTTTCCTCCGCCTTGCCGACTCGTGGATAATGACTGGTCCATTCTCGACCAAACGGATGTTGTGATGGTGGATCCTGTTTCCACCGGCTTTAGCCGTCCGGCGGAAGGCAAGAAGAGAAGTGAATTTCACGGGGTTCGCCAAGATATTGAAACGGCAAGTGAATTCATTCGCGTTTACCTGAGCCGCTTCGGGCGCTGGAATTCCCCAAAGTTTATTGCCGGCGAAAGCTATGGGACCACTCGGGCAGCAGGTGTCGCCGAACACCTCCAGAGCCGCCATGGTATAAACCTGAACGGGGTGATACTGGTTTCCGCGGTCCTTAATTTTCAGACCATTCGCTTTGATGAGGGAAACGATTTACCCTACGTGCTTTTCTTGCCCGGTTACACAGCGACTGCTTGGTACCACAAAAAACTGGATCCGAAATTGCAGGGTAGTTTTGAAAGTACTTTAAATGCCGCGGAGAAATTCGCTGAGGAAGAATACGCAGTGGCTCTTTTCAAAGGCAACCGGCTCAGCAAAAAAGAGCAGCACTATATCGCCCATAAAATGGCTTATTACACCGGGTTATCCGAAGAATATATTTTGCAAAGCAACTTGCGGGTAAATGCCCGACGGTTTTTCAAAGAACTTCTCCGGGACCAGCGGCGAACGGTAGGCCGTTTTGATAGCCGTTTTCTGGGAAAAGATTCTGAAGCTGCCGGAGAATCTCCCCAATATGATCCCAGTTATGCAGTCGTGCAAGGTCCATTTACCGCAACGCTGAACCACTATGTTCGCTCCGAACTGAAATATAAAAGCGATGACATTTATGAGATCCTGACCGGCAAGGTCCGGCCCTGGGATTATGGGTCGGCAAAGAATCGCTATGTGAACGTCAGCCGCGACCTATCCCGGGCAATGACCCAAAATCCCTATCTGAAAGTATTCGTAGCAAACGGTTATTATGATTTGGCCACCCCATACTTTGCCACCGAATATACTATGGATCATTTGCCTATGGATTCCTCGCTAATAAAAAATGTTGATATGAAATACTACAAAGCAGGCCATATGATGTATATTCAGCGTTCTTCCTTAATACAAATGAACCGGGATCTATCTGCTTTTTTCACCTCAGCATTACCAAACGAGAAAAAATAATGTTTGCCGCAATTGGTAGTTTTTTTAAACACCTGTGGTTTCCATTGGCGCTGATAGTTTTATTCCTGTTGGCCCTGCCCGGTTTTATTGTGTTTGCTTGTCATATTTTCGGATATGGGGAGGAAACCAATGCTTGGCTCCAGGATAACTTTAATATCAGTTACCACTTGGCATTGAACCAATGGTTTACACTGGTCTTATTTCTACTTCCTTTCTTGATTTTATTGCTCTATTTTCTGAAGTTAAAACGCAAGCCATTACAAGTCCCCAGCACTTTTCTTTGGCAGAAAAGTATCGAAGATCTGCATGTGAATGCATTATTACAATGGCTGCGGCGGAACATATTATTACTGCTGCAATTATTGATTGTCATTGTGTTGATCTATGCCGTGATGGGTTTCCGTGTCTATGGCAATCTCAGCAAAGGCAAGCACTACATAATAATGATTGATAATTCCGCCAGCATGAATATTCGCGATACGGACGGCATGACCCGATTGGAATGGGCCAAGCAGGAAGCCCTCAAGGAAATTGACGCGGCTACCGATAGCGACTATGGCATGATTGTTTCCTTTAATTCCACGGCGTCTCTACTGCAAACCTACACCAGCAACCGTGCCCAGCTTCGCCAAGCAGTTCGCAGTATCCAGCCGACAAAACGAACGACACGAATATTCGATGCCATCAAACTCGCCGATAGCCGCGCCAATCCCATGCAATCCATCGAGAATATCGCCTCGCAACCGGAAAATGTATCTCCGGAAAAAGAACGACAAGTCGACCCGGTCAAAGGTATTTCCACCGATGTGCTGCTGTTTTCCGACGGCCGTTTTCCCGACCTTAGTGAGGAGAATCTCAACAAGTTAAATCCGCGGCAAGCAGGGAATACCAATCCCCTTGGAGAAATAAATCTCCATTACCGCCGCGTTGGCAAACCGGATCCATCCGAAATTAACAATGTCGGCATAGTGGATTTCGATGCGGTTCGTTTACCGGATGAAGATGGAACTATGAATCCGGATTTTTTCAAGATAAACGCACTCATCCGCATTCAAAATTACAGCAGTAAAATCCAACGGGTGAAGGTTTATGTGGATGCTTATGCCTATGGGAAATTGGTGCATCCCGAGCAGCGCACTGTTGATCTGCGGCCCTATCCAGAAATCCGCAAAGAAATGCAAAAAAACAAAAACGCACTGGACGAAGGCGAAATTATTGTGGAAATTCCGACTCTGGATGGGCGGCAGGGAATTGTGCTGCAGGCGAATTTAAAACATATTAAAGATGATTTTGCTTCCGACAATGAGGCTTGGGTGGCATTTGGCCGCATGAGGAAAGCCAATATTCTCATTGTTGGGCCGGAAAACCCGGTATTTACTGCTTTTTTTAAACAAGAGGCGGTGAAGAAAGTAGCCAATGTTAATTACCTGTCTGCTTCTGATCTGGAAGAGGAAAAATATAAGGAAGCCGCAAGCAGTGGGGATTATGATCTCATCATTTTCGATCGCTGTGCTCCCAAAACCAAACGAGAGATGCCGCAAGCGAACAGTTTTTTCCTGGGGCAATTTCCGCCGCCTTGGATGAAGAGTCAAAAACGCCTGTCGAATCCACTGCTTATGGTGAATAAACGAACTCACCCCTTGCTCCGGCAGATCACGACCTTCTGGGAGGTCGCCGTGGCGGAAGTTGTTCCCTTTGATGTCTACCAAGATCTGCGGGAAGACCTTCGCCCGAAATATCAAAAGGAACCCGGCCAACCCGGCAAAGCATTGCCTACGGTAATCCCCTTGATTGAGGCTCAAGGCAATGTTCCGGTGTTGTTTGTCCTCCCACGAGGTTCTTTCCAGGATTTGGTACTAACTTTCCCCATTATTGATGAGTCGGGGGCTTTAACAACAAATTGGCCGCTCAAACCGAGCTTTCCTTTATTCATGCGCAATGTGCTGTACAACCTAGGTAATATTCGCGTTCCCGCCCAAGCTCAATTCACCCTTGCCGGACAAATGAAAAAACTCCAGCCCGAAGCCGGCGTCAAGAAGTTGGACATCTATTCTCCAAAAGGAAAACGCTACACCTTAGAACGCAAACAAGGCCCCGAGTTTGTCTTTACTGATACCGAGACACTTGGGATCTACCAAGTTGTTCGGGACGATAAAGCCCGGCACCAGTTTACGGTCAGCCTATTGGATGAGGACGAAAGTAATATCGTCCCGCGAGACGTGATTCGCTTCGGCGAGGAGAAAATCGCCACGGGGGAAGAACGCCAACAACCTCGGGAAATATGGCAATGGATTGTGCTGGCAGGGCTCTTCTTGCTCTTGCTGGAATGGTACATCTACAACAAACGGGTCTTTGTTTAGTTGATGCTTTATCGTTACGGCGAAGGTACAAGTAACCCAACGGAAACGCAACTCAAAGATGCGCTCTTTCAGTTATATCACGAAAATATTCCCGGAATGACCGAAGGAGATTATGCCGACCATGGTGCAGCAACAATCCTTTCAACTTTGGACTTGGCTAGGGGAAGGAAAGATTGACCTCCTTAGATCTCAACCTTGGCAGTAGTCGAAGTCCCGGGTTTTGGCTAAAGGTGTCCATTCCATTTATTTCTGAAAGTACCAATCCCTATGCCCTCCAACTCCCGTCCAATTTGCATTCATCACTGCACCCCGGAGCCATTCCAATTTTTTGGGCGAACTTCTGAACTGAAACTCCTAGACAATGCTTTCCACCAAGACTCTCCAAGCCTTGTTGCCCTGGTTGGCCCCGGTGGCCAAGGAAAAACGGCCATCGTACAAACCTGGATCAATCGATTTCTGTCCGGCTCCAAATCGGCGGATGGCGTTTTTCTGTGGAGTTTTTATCGCGGCAAAGATTCAGATTTGTGTATTCGTGAACTCTACCGCTACGCAAAAGGATTGGATCGGATCACGGACATTGCCGCCGGCTATTGTGTTGATCAGCTTTTGAAAACCATTCGAAGTGAAAAGTGGGCAGTAGTTTTAGATGGTGCCGAAGTTGTTCAACATGAGGCCGGGTCCTGGTATGGCCGCTTTCTTCATCCCGAATTAGGACGGCTCTTAGAGGACATCGCCGCGGAGCCCATGAAAGGAGTGGTAATCTTAACAACCCGCTTTCCTCTTCCCACGCTGGAGAAACGGAAGTATGCAAGAATCCTCTCTCTGGAGAGTTTAGACTCCGCCAGTGCGATTGCTCTCCTACATTCCCTCGGCGTTCGGGGTGAGGAGAAACATTTCCACAAAGCTGCAGAAGTATGTGGCTACCATGCCAAAGCAGTGGAACTATTAGGCACCTATTTGGCTCATTATTGCCAAGGGGATGTGAACTCCTACCTCCAGTTACCAAAGATCCAAGTACCTGAAGGGGCGAGCATTGAGGAGGCGAATGTCTCCCAAGTCTTGGCTGCCTTCCAGGAAGCATTAACTCAGGAAGAAAAAGATTTCTTGGCTCTAGCAACTGCATTTAGGAATCCGCCAACCGTTCATCGACTCCTTCAGTATCTGGAAAGCAGACCCGTAGAAACGATGCTGCATGAAGCGTGGCAACGAAGCTATAGTCCTTTCTCCAGCCGAGGTCACAAGTGGCTGGAACAAAAATTGAACTACCTCATTGACCTGCGGCTATTGGAACAAGTCCATTCCGGTCAGATGGATGAGGCCGACGACCCTTTGGTGATTGACACGCATCCCTTGGTCCGCCGCGGGTTTGAATATGTGCTGGGGCCGGCCGGCCAGAAGCAGAACGCTCAAGCCCGAGCCGGATTCCTGAGTGGCCGACCCGACCGCAAGCCTCCGGGATCATTGGATGAGGCGCGCGAGGAGGTTGAACTGTTTCACGCCTATTGCGATGCTGGCATGTGGAATGAAGCGGACCGGGTTTATGTGGCGCTAAACAATCCCAAGCATCGATTTTTGGCTCCGGCTTTCGAGCGCGATTTGCTGCTGCGATTTTTCCCGGAGGGCAACTGGCGGGATAAGCCCATTTGGAGCGGATTTGGCCGGCAACGCAGTTTGGCGATTTCCTTTGAAATGCTGGGCCAATATGAAGATGCCCTGGGAGCGTACCCACCGAACGACCAACCTTTGTGCGGCGATGCCTTGATTGCCCTGGGCAGATTAATACCTCTGTTGGAAATACCACAGGTATCCCAGCCATGGCAAAATTTGTGGCAAGCTTACCGTTGTCATGGACTCTGTCTAGCGGGGAAAACCGATGAGGCCCTGACTTTGGCAAAAACACTGATCCCCATTGATGTCTATGAATGGGTCCATGTGTTCGAATGTTTGCTGCGATTGCAGAAACTAACAGTGTTGGATTTGCGGAGTGTTCTTTATCGGCCACCTCATTCAGGAGAACACCATTGGAGTCAGCTGGCCCGGCAACGAATGAAGCTGGACTATTTCCGCCTGGTAAAGCCAAAAAGTCTGGACGAAACTCAATTCCGCCAACTCATCGAGGAATATGACCGGGGCGGTTTACCTTTTGAGCGAGCCCTCACCCGACTGAGTTTCGCCCGTTGGCTGCAAAGTCAAAACCAAAAGGAGGAAGCCAAGAGTGTCAGTCAACTGTCACTGGAATTGTCCCGAAGATTTTCCATGGCAATATTGGAAGCGGATGCATTAGGCTTGTTAGCGGAATTGGGAGAGAAGCAAACCGTAGGTGTCCGGGAACATCGTCAACGAATAGGTTTCTTGGGACCATTCAGACCATAATCTGATTTGCATTTGAAATTTGGATTTTTTCCCGGAAATAACCTTACAAGATTAGAAACCACTCACCATGAAGGAGAATTCGGATGAATCTAAAACCCACTCTATTGGTTCTTGCGATTGGATTGTTGTTAGGCGTCACCTCAGGAATAACACTCCTCAACTTCGCTGCCGGCTCATCTGAAACTCAGGAGAATCCAAAAGAAATAGACGCCGGAAAGTTCCCCACTCTCCAAGCCGCGTTGGATGCCGTCCCGGAGTCCGGGGGCTTAGTCCGACTGCCGCCGGGAACATTTGCATTGACCCAACCTTTGGTGCTGTCTCGTGAGAACACTCGGGTTCAAGGGTCCGGGTCGGCTACGCATCTGATCAACAAAAATGAAGCGGGGCAACCGGCGTTTATTCTTAAACCCAAGGACAAAAAGACCAAACGGATTTGGCGGGTGCAATTGGCGGACTTCCGCATCAGCGGCAATCCCAAAAGCGGCGACGGATTGTTGGCCCAAGGAGTCAACGAGATCTACTTGCATGGCATGAGCATCGACCACAATGGCGGACATGGAATCAACCTGATCGACTGCTACGAAGACCCACGAGTCTCAGATTGCATCCTAACCTACAACAAAAAGGCCGGACTTAATATTCTCCGGGGGCATGACATTGTCGTGAATGCCAATCAATTCGAGGAAAACCAGGATGCCCTGCGCTGCATCGACAGCTTTAACTTGTGCATGAACGGCAACAACTTGGACGATCACCTGCGCCATGGCGTTGTCATTGAAAACACCTATGGTTCCGTCCTCTCCGGCAACATGATCGAGGAATGTAAAGACACCGCGATTATTCTCGACCGGGATTGTTACGGCAACACCATCAGCGCCAACGTTATTGCTCACAACTTTGGCGGCGGCGTGGACTTGAAGGATGCTTGGGGATGTACCATCAGCGCTAATACCTTCACCATCGTCAAACAACGGGCTGTAGTCGTTGGCCCAAAAAGTGGCCGCATTACCATCTCCGCCAATAATTTCTCAAACAGTTACATCGGTGAAAAAGTTCGCCGCGAAGATAAAGCCGCCGGAATAATCTTATTGGACACCTCGGATATTGCGATCACCGGGAATGTTTTCACCGGACTGGCAGGGTCCGGAGTTCGTGCGGAAGGCAACTGCAAGCGAATAGTCGTCAATGGCAATGCCCTGGCCAATCTATATCGCAAGGCAGAGAAAATTGGCCCGGCTCTTGATGTGGGCAATGTCCAACAGCGAGTAGTTGCGGATAATGTAACTGACAGAAACTGAGCTACGATCCCAGCAGTCGAATTTGAGGAAATTCCAAAGGCGAATAAAATGAATTTGGATACATCATTATAAAGTCGCCCCGATATACGAATGGAAACAACTAGACCTGCAGCTAGCGCTGCCCGGTTAAAAGGAGCAATACATGGAAAAGTTAAGTGTCGCAGAAGCTCGAAATGAAACAGCCGTCGGCAAAAAAGCCGTTCTTCAGGGCTGGGTTCGTACTCGGCGGGATTCCAAGGGAGGCTTTAGCTTTATTGAACTAAACGACGGTTCCTCCATGAGCAATGTGCAAATCGTTGCCGATGCCAACTTGGAGAATTACGAATCGGAAATCAAACATTTACACACCGGGGCCAGTGTTCGCATTACCGGCGAAGTAAAAGAATCCCCCGCCAAGGGACAAAAGACGGAAATCCAGGCGGAAAAAGTGGAACTGATCGGCCAAGCGGATGAAACCTTTCCGCTGCAGAAAAAGGGCCATACCATGGAGTTCCTGCGGACCATCGCTCACTTGCGCCCGCGAACCAACACGTTTGGAGCTGTAACCCGCGTTCGCAATAGTGTCTGCCGCAGCATTCATGATTTCTTTCAGGAGCAGGGCTTCCTCTATATCCAAACCCCCATTATCACTGCCAGCGATTGCGAAGGTGCCGGGGAGCTTTTCCGGGTCACTGCCTTGGATGTCAATGCGCCGCCGAAAGACAACGGCTCGGTTGACTTCTCCCAAGACTTCTTCCACAAGCCCACCTTCCTAACCGTGAGCGGCCAGCTCCAAGCCGAAATCTTCGCCTGCGGTTTGGGCAAGGTATACACCTTCGGGCCCACCTTCCGCGCGGAGAATTCCAACACCGCTCGCCACCTCGCTGAGTTCTGGATGATCGAACCGGAGATGGCCTTTTATGATTTGCATGACAACATGGACCTCGCCGAGGCCTTCATCAAGCGGATCATTCAGGATACGCTCGACCGCTGCGCAGAGGACATGGAGTTCTTCAACAAACGCATCGACAAGGAAATCTTGCAGCGTTTGGACAATGTCCTGAAGAATGAGTTTCTGCGAATTCCCTACACCGAGGCGATTGAGCTGCTGCAGAAATCGGGGGAAAAGTTTGAATACTCGGTTGCCTGGGGGAATGACCTGCAATCCGAACACGAACGCTACTTGACGGAAAAAAAATTCAAGAAACCGGTCATCCTCTTTGATTATCCGCGTAGCATCAAGCCATTCTACATGCGCGTCAATGACGACGGCAAAACGGTGCGAGCCATGGATGTCCTGGTCCCCGGGGTAGGGGAGATCTTCGGCGGGAGCTAGCGTGAGGAGCGGTTGGTCATCCTGGTAGAACGGATGAAGTAACAAGACTTGGACCTGGATGCTTACTGGTGGTACCGAGACCTGCGGAAATATGGGACCGTGCCTCATTCGGGTTTTGGTCTAGGTCTGGAGCGGATGCTTTTGTTCCTGACCGGGATGGCCAATATCCGAGACGTCATTCCTTTCCCGCGAACGCCGGGGAATGCCGAGTTTTAGTGGGGACACATGTTGGTGGAAGGTTTTGTGGTCGAGAAAAAACTTTTACAAAAAATGCTGACAGCGGTTCAACAACATAGCCCAGGCTCGACGCGAAGCGGCGCAGCCTGGGTAGCTGGACTTCCAAAAATTGTTGCAACCCCTTCAGGGTAATGACCACTTGTTAGCTTTCCTACCCAGGCTACGCCGCTCCGCGTCGAGCCTGGCTTTTGTTGGATAACGCTTTCAGCGTTATCAGAATCAGTATGTCACACAGGAATAATCCTATTTATTCCCCAATGAAACTCAGATTAGTACTCAAGTTTCGCTGCTGGAGATTTGCCTATGGCCTTTGAGTTCAAATGCCACTGTGGTCAAACCCTATTGACGTTGGCAAGAATTCCAGGCAAGCAAGTTCGCTGCACCGCTTGCGGCCAGATGGTATTCATACCCGACACCGGGAATGAGGCTCAGCCAATCCTCGAAGAAATCCCCCAGGAAGTTCCTCCCAGCCAAGAAACACCATTGCCACCAACACCTGCCGTTCCGGCTTCGCAACCTGTTCCACCTGTTCCACCTTTACCGCAAACCAATGAGCAACCACCTATCCTCCAACCCCAAGTTTCGCCTCTCCCTGAGAGAAAGGAATCACCTCCATCCCCCAAAAAGAAGAGGAAAAAACGGCGAAAGAAAGACGTTGTAGATGACTATCTTGAGAATTACGAGAAAGAGGAAACCCTGGATGAGCGGCTAAACCGATTGGATGTTGGTGAGCCCGAAAGCAGAACCTTCTTTGGCGTAAAACAAATCTTTGCCGGAAGCCTTTTCTTCTTGATTGCCATGTTATGTTTCCTTCGGCTTAGCTATTTGCAAAACGCCGGCGGGATGGAATACGTCCTCCTTCCGGAGATTGTCCTCATCATGTTTTCTCATCTGGTTGGCGGTCCGTGGGGGGCGTTAGTTGTGCTCTCGTTACCTGGGTTGGTTTTAATTGTCCTGGGAATACTGAACATTTTGCGATCCTAGGGAGGTGATAAGGCTGGTGTTTGTAGGTCGGGTCTCCTGGTCCGACCGGATTTGGACGAACCTGGCCTCGTCCTACTTATTGGCGGCATTGTTGTTTTTTCTTCGGCTCCTAAGTCTACTAATCATGGCGTTATTTGCCGCATCGGTATCATCAATACTCCTGAACAATGGCAGGCATTGACTGGATCACCATTCACACCAAGGGGCACAAACAATCCCCTCATAATACCATAAGGGGTCAACAAATGGGCTGGAATGATTCTAGAGTGACATTGGTTCCGCCGAGATGGCAGATAGCCATTGAAGAATCGGATAGGACTGCTTTTGACGGTTCACCTGTGCGCATAGAATACACAGAGCGATCCGCTCATTCTGGCGAAATCAAAATAAATCCTGAAGAAATACGTGCATGGTTGGAGAAAGAGGGTTTTGAACTTCAAAGAAGGAGTCATGCTGCTCTTCGCATGCGTAAGGCAGAAATAGAGGTATTTCTTGACTGCATGAAGATGAAGTGTCTGAATTAATCCTAACTTTCACTTTGTCATCAGAATCTCCTTTACGTTGGAGAGGGTGGAGAGATTTTGTGATCGACTTACGTCGATCTTGGGATTTTCGACCCTATAATTCTAATCTTGGTTTCACAGTCGATCCCAGCGATGTTCTGTTAATTCTATCAGACACTCCTTCCTGGCAGGATTTTGAGAGCAGATACGATTGGCCAACAGTT
>CAZPPD010000125.1:0-10570 GCA_964588185.1 uncultured Alcaligenaceae bacterium
CCGGGGATTCCTGGAAGCGGACGATCTCCACATAGGCCGAGGTGGGCCAGTACAAGCGGTCTTGCAGAAGCACATCCCGTTGGATAAAGACGGCTGCGGTCCGGTTAAATCCCCAAAAGAAATCGGTTAAAGGTTTGTCCGTGAAAGCAGCGTAGACAGCATAGCCACCGAACGTTGCGGCGTACATGCCGATGGTCAACAACGCCACCAGAAACCACTGGCGATACAAGCGGCCCCAATCAAAAACATCGCGGACCGGGCACCGTTGGACACGCTCGGCCGCCGCTTGAATGGTATGGTCCACCATCTCCTGGGAATATCCCATCTTTTCGGCTTCCCGGCGATCGGCCATTTCCACTGCAGTTATCAAGCGGTCGCCCAATAACTTGGTATAGCGGCGTTCCAAAACCAATGCCAAGGACCGATCGGAGAACTCTCCAAGGAGCCGGCCGAAAACTTTCGTTGCCACCACGACCCAAAAGCCTATCGCCAAAATGGCCAATAAGACACCGCGGATGATCATGGAATCCGAATAAGAAAGGCCTCGGTCAATTTCCTTGATCCAGTCAAACCACCCGATGAAGAAAATATCCCGGGGAAGGAAGAACAGGCCAAAGTCCAAGAACAGGCCAATCCAAAACATCGCTGCCAGAAAAATAAGGGCAACGGCGGTTCCTTCCAAGAACACATATCGGCGGATATAACCCCGGAGAGATTGCAGCGGATGGCGTATGCGTTGTTTGTTGCTATCCAAGTTGCGGGGGGGTGAGCTTACAGTTGCCATGAATGCCCTGTCTTATGAAGAAGGTAGTAATCTTTTGAAACAGCGATCAAGCCAAACGCAACATCTTTCGCGTCAACCATTCAATCGACAAGAGGGTTACTATAACCAAAAGAATGTAGGACATTTGCAACGGGAACATCGCCCAAGGCGGTTCGAAGAACAGATCCACCAAAAGGACCCCGGCTGCAAATAATCCAATCACCACGAACAAGATTAACGAGAATACATATTGCCGGATCGTCAACAAAATGGAGCATATGATCAGCCCGATGATTGTCGGCACCCACAGGAGCAAGGTGAACCCGGAAGCTTGCAACGGAACCTGAACCCATTGCATCCCTTGGGAGACAATCACTCCATTCATGATCAGTAACGTGACGATGCCAATCACCATGAGGGCTAAAATGAGCGAGGCGATGATAGTTTGCACCCATTCCTGGCTGATAATACCGAAGATCAAAATAATAGTGGTCAGCACGGATACCAATGCAAATGTACTCAACAACACCCAATACAAGGAAACCGATTCCTGGTCCCAGCCCATGTCCCAAAGATCTTTGAGTGCCCCTTTGACCGAATCCTCGTCGGGATCAATCTTCTTCAGCAACTTGGGAATGCGATGAGCTTCCTCAATCGGGAAAAATAACCGGTAAGATTCCTGATCCTTGGCTACTTTGTCCTTCTCTTTCGGCTGGGGCTGCTTTTCGTCCTCGTCTATCTTTTCGCGAACGGGAATTTTAAGGACAGCGGTTAGTTCCTGCCAATCTTTCTTACTGAGGTAGCTCTCGAAGGAATCCGCGGCGGTGGCAATTTGATACAGGTGCCCAAAGTCGGGACGCTTGTTGTCCAATTCCGGATCCGGGCGGTAGATGGTTATATCATGCGACAAATATTCTCCCGTGCCCTCAATCGGGATCCTCAGGGTATAGTCCCCGGGACTGTAGACTTTAAAGGATCCGGAGAACCAGCCATTGAAATCTTTGCTCCTGCGATTCCTCGCTTCCAGCCGGAATTCTTTGGGCGTGTTCTCATCCGGTTTGGCTCCGAAACCCCCGCGGCGGACCACTTCCACCACCGGACGGGTGTCCGGAGATAAGACTTTCATATTCTCGCCGAGCACTTGCGCTTCAATGGGAACCGGTCCAACGCCCGCTCGGGGAGCCATCAAGATTTGCCCATAGTTGCTTTGGCGGGAAAGGTTGCCGCTGGCCACCCAACGGATCAGCTTGACCCAGAATCGCTGGTGATACTCTTCGTCATATTGCCGCATCCGCCACATCTCGCCGGAGCCGATGTAAGCCGTTTTCCCCGCACCATAGTTTTGCACGACCAAGTACGGCTGTTCGTCTCTGCCGTTGTTAATGCGGGAGTTTAACGGCCCGGCGAAAGTTGCCAACGTTCGGGCATTGGGCTGAATCTTTTTCACCGGAGTGTAGGTGTAGAATCCCTGGTAAGGGATGGCCTGTTTTCCCGGGGACGGGGGTTCTTCTCCGTCCCAAAAGAATTCCTTCCATCCTTCCAAGTGCTTATCATCGGACTCGGATAACTTCAGAAAATCATATTGCTTGGAATAGGAAGTGAAGTTCAAGGTATAGGGCCGCGTATTGTCATGATTTATGCCCATGACGATCAGCGGATTGCTCTCCATCTTGACCGGCAGGATAATTTGGATCGGCGACAGATCCACTCCTCCGGGGCGGGCTAACTGATACGAATAAATCGGACCGCCAACGTAAATCAAACCGCCTGCAGTCGGACCGCCGACCCACTTTTTCAGCAGCTTGAGCTGTTCCAGCTTGAGTTCTTTCCAGTTGGGATCAAACGCCACTATGACATCGTAATTGGTCAAACTGGAATACAAGTCACCCGGATTATCCTTACCCAAAGTATTGGGAAAATGCGTGAGCAGCCGTTTGGCTTCCACGTCCTGATGGACATTCTCGGTTGCTGCATTTTGCAGGTAAACAGTGAGTTCCGCGCGATTTTCCAATACTTCCCGGTACAACAGCGTTCGCAGGAATTGGTATTCCCGGGTCGGACCGCCGGCGAAAAGCAACACTCGCAGTTTGCGTTTCTGCACCAACACTTGCGTGGGTCGTTTCGGTGAATGAACGGCTTGGGGGGTAGTTTCTTCAGGCAAGCGGGGTACCCGAGCGGTAAACTGCCAGTAGCCTTCCAGCTTGTCGTCTTTGCTTTCGTCCTTGGGATCGTAGCCCGCCAGTTTGCGGGTGTTAATAATAAACTCCACTTCGTCATGCGGATGTTTCCCGCTGCCCTTGAATTTACCTCGCGCCTCCAAGGTCTTCTTGAAGCCGGGGGGATCCTGAATCCATTCGTTCTTCGCTTTATCTTTGCGGACTCGGGTGATGTCCAAGTAAACGGTAAACTCGCGGTCGATTAACCCATCGCCGAAGACCGGAACCCGCACTTTGAATTCATCATCGGGACGGGCTTGCTGCGGAGCTTGGATGGCCTCCACACGGATCGATTTTTCTTCCCGGAACTTACCGACCCCCACGGTAATAATGTGAATCGGCCTTCCCGGTTTACTAGCCAGCATTTCGATGTCCGAAAGATTTTCCGGGCTGCCCAAGTTGCTTTGACCGTCGGAAATAACAATGACCGCTTGGATATTGTGGTTGGATTCTCCGCGTAATGCTTGCAACACCGCCCCGCTGCAGTTTGTCCGTGACCGCAGACTCTCGTAGGTGAGGATCTTCTTTTTCTCCTCCTCGGAGCGGATTTCGCCTTCTCTCAGTTCTTTGAGTTTCAATTTGGGATTCAAGAAATTCTGCCACTCCTCTTTCGTCGCATCCGGATTGTCTTCCAGGAACTGTTTGGCTTCGGCAACATCCAGTACCCCGCCGAAGCGATACACTCCGACCGGGGATTTGTCCATGATCCGGCTCATGAAAGTCCCCGAGTCCTTACCGGCTTGATTGGCGGCAGTCAAAAAGTTCAATACCTTTTTTCGGCGGCTCACCATTTTCTTGCCTTCGGCATCCAGCGGCTCTTCTTCGTCCATACTGCCGGAAACATCAAAAAGCACTAGAACCTTGGAATAGGTTTTGCGCGTTTCGAAACTTTGGCAGCCGGGCAGCAGGAAGACTATGGCGAGGATGAGATAAACCAGGCAACGGAGGAATCCCAAGAATGCTGCCCAAAGCGGATGGACAGTTTTGGAGTCCTTGGCATACATTATGCCGACATAAATTAGAGCGACGATCAGTATCGGAAAGAGAATCACCAGCCAGCCCAGGCGTTTACCTCCGCCGACATCGAAATCTTGAAGGATGTAGCCAATACCCGCAACCGCTCCGGAAACAGCAAGGACAATGACAAAGGAAACCAGCGATTCGGGTTTATGGATGAATATTGCAATGGTAGCCAGAAACCCAATGATTAAAACGTAGATAAACAGCGGGGCTACCGAAGCGGCATATTGCCAAGTATCAAAGTAGATTCCCAAAAACCCAAGCGTAATGGTGCCGATGACAAAGCTCAGCAAACCGATGGCGAACAGGATGGTAAAAATATGAAACACCATGGGCGGAATGAAGAAAGTCTTCAGCAGTTCCGACATCGGTTTTTCTTGGCGGGAAAAGACAATGAGAAACCACACCGCCAAGGCAAAGAAGATGGGCAGTAATAAGAATAAAGGCGGAAACTGCTCTTCCAATCGGCGCCAGATAAACTCGGATTCCAGGGTAATACCGGATTGAGCAAACATAGATAATAGCCTTCAAATCAGAAAAGAACTTGTATTCTTAAGGTCCCCGGTTTCCTCAACTGGAGACGTTGGTAATCCTAAAATTTGTCCGGGAGATAGGGGGCGGTTACAAATAGCCGGGACAGCCCTTGGGGTGCTTAGCACTAAATCCTTTTTCCCGAAAATTCAACACTAAGCCGCAACTCGTCTCGGAGCAGCCTGCTGCGGCATTTGCGCTTCGTTACCACGCAAGTGGAAACTCAGGTGCACTGCCAGTGCCTGCTCACAAACAAGGATGATCAGGAAAATCAAAAAGAAAGCCGGATGCTCGGAGAGATCGGTTTCCTTATTGATCAGCTCGGGTACGGCTCCCCGCTGCAAACCGAAGATTTCTACATTGCTTTCTTCGGAATTTACATTGCGGTTGAACTCATCTTGGGAAACGCGCTGCAATTTCCCTTCTTTGGGGTCGACGTTAAAAATATGCCCCCAAGAAGCCAGCGGACTCATTTCCCCTTGGTTCCGCAAAACGGTTTCACAATACCCCGGATTAGCCAGGGAGAAGATTGGTGTTCCCGTCATGGACACCTTCGTTGGCGGCCCTTCCTTTTGCGGTTTAAAGTAGGTCCGTTTGATCACCAGGTTGTTTTTGCCTTGTTCCGCATACTTATCCCGATCCACCTCAATAGTCACCTTCGTTCCAACTAAGAGGGTTGCCTCGGCGGCCAAGCTGGAAAGCCAATTCTGCATTTCCCAGACAAACGGCTGGAACACAAAAGAGCCTCCGGAACCACCGGCCCAGTCATTCCATTCTTTCCCCGCCGTGCTCATTACTGCCACCACCCGGCCTTTGCCGTGTTGTTTGGCAACCACAAACGGGTCACCGTAAAGAGCGGTATCAATGAGATCTTCGACTTCCTTCTTCAGACTTTTGATTTTGAGATCCGGCAGACTCCAGAACTCCGTCAGGTCGGGATACTGCTTGGGGTTCTTTTCTTTGCCCCGGTCTTCAAGCATATTTTTGAGAATCTGTGCCAAATGGTATGCTTTGTAAGAGGTCCCCGGTTCAACGACCGCTTTGATGTTACCGATGTGGCGTTGCAAGCCCGCTTGGTAATCCGAGTAATCTTCTTTATTGACAGGGATTCTGGCGATCAAGCGGATGGCTGCCCCCTGATAGGCTTTCCAGGCTAATTGGTCATTCGGCAAGGTAGCCAACTCAAATACTTTGCCCGGTTCTTTTTTCCATAGCGACCGCGGCACCGGATAAAAACGGCGAATAGGCACATCCTTGAGGAACTCCCGTTGCGCCAAGCTGGTAAAAACCGCACCAAAAATCGGCAACGGCTCTTTTCCTTTGGCTTCATCATCCCGGATCAGCAATTGGAAATCGCCCGTGTAGCGGGGTTTCAGTTCTTCCCGTCCCGGCGGGGGCTCGTAGGTTTCCCGCAAGGGTACCGGAAAGAATCCCTCGCCTTTTTTGTACAGATTCTCGGTATAGAACCCGCCATTCACGCGCGGCCCGAGAAAGATGCCCAACCCGCCGCCTTGCTCAACATATTTGTTCAGCTTGGTAATCTCACCCACCTTCAGGCCGCCGCCGACCTTTTCTTTTTGGTCCCGAGTAAACTCCGCGACATTCAACAAGAAGATGGTCGGATACTTGGACAGATCGATACTCTCCAGTACCGTCCGGTTGGCTTCGCGCGGAAGTTCGTCGGCGAATACCACGTCGTAACTGGCACCGGGAACCGATAGAAGGGCATTCTCCATGAAGAAGCTGTCGTTGTTTTCTTTGCGGCCACGGGCTCCATTGCCATCCACGATCAATACCGGAACTTTTTTGCGGACCTCGATGCCGGCATAGCGGACATTATCGGCGGCAACACCATCTTTAAGAGGCGTTCGTTGTTTGCTTTCCAGTTTCACGGCGATGCGTTGCATGAAAAATTCATCTTCGCCGACATCGGGAAAGATAGTCAATTCAAAGCTAGCTGTAGCCACGCCATCGGGCGGGATCTTAAACGGCATGGGAGGATTAAAGTCGACTTGGGCCAACTCGGCTCCGGTGTTTTGGTCATAAGCAACCAGGTTGACTTCTTTCTCGACATTGCTGTAATTGGCCACGGTAACCAAAAAGGAAACCGGCATTCCCCGGCCGCCGACCCGTGTACTGGATCGCAAATCAACAATGGCCACATTCTCATTGCAACCGGGAACGCCGCTCTGGTCGAGTGCCCGATCTTTATAGGCCGCATCCCAAGCCTGGATTTTCACTTTGCGTTCGAGCATTTGCTTGATCAGCTTGTTCAATCCCTTGCCTTCTGCCCCGCTCCAATCCTGGCGGCGAAAGTCACTGACAATATGGAGGATGGGACGCTTTTCCGGATGTTCGCCGAAAAGTTCCTGGGCTCGTTCGACTCCTTTGGCCAGATCCACACGCAGATTGGATTGTTTCATCTCCTCCAAAAGTGCGGTCATTTCTTCCTTGGTAGAACTTTCGCCGACCTGTTCGAAAATCTCAATCGGTTCCCGCTTGTCCTTGACCAAACTGGATAAGGGAATAATGGCGATGCGTTCGTTGGTGGAAGACTGAGCCACGCTCTTCAGGATAGCCCCCAGAATAATTTCTTTCTTGGCAACCTCGAAGGCAGTTTTTTCCTCCCCTTTTTCATCCTGAGAAAACCACTTGTCGCTCATGCTCAGGGTGTCATCCAGAAGAATTACATGCATGCCGTCCTGGCCTACGTAGCCCCCGAAAGTGAAGCCGACAAAGCGAAGCACCAGAAGGGCGGTCATCACGATCAGTAAACAGCGCAGCAACAATAGTATCAGTTGCTCGATAATCAAACGGCGGCGATTCCGCTTTTGGGATTTCAGCAGAAACTCCATCGCCGCCCAACGCAGCCGTTTAAAGCGCATGCGGTTGATCAGATGGATGATGATCGGCGAACTGACCGCTGCGGCTCCGGCCGCGAGATATCCAGGATTACTAAAGAGATCGAACATGGGGTGTTAATCCAATTCCTATTCGGTTCTAATATTTTCCCGCGCTAAGATTTTGCCCTGGTTTTCAGCATAGCCATCCGCTGATGCAAAAACTTGGACAAAACGGCATCAAAATATTCGTTGGTCGATACCATTATATAGTCGATAGCTTTGCGGGCGCAACCGCGGCGTACTTCGACCATGTATTCCTCCAAGGCTTCCATGTAGCCGTCCCGCAAGGCTCGCGGATCGCAGGTTAAATCAATTAAATCTTCCATCCCTTCAAACCGCGTGGTTCCGGAAAAGGGAAACGTTAGTTCATCCTGGTCCAGGACATGGAAGAGCAACACATCGTGGCGGTTATGGCGAAGCATTTCCAATCCGCGAAACAGCGGTTCACGATCCACCAGCAAATCGGAAATCAAAACAACCATCCCTTTGGCCGGGGCTTCTTCGGCAACCCGGCGCAGAATGGATTCAATATCCGTCTTGTCCTGCGGCCGGCTTACATGCATGGCCTGGCAAATGGCGTGGATGTGATTGTGTTGACTGCGTCCCGGGACTACATGGCGGACCTTCTCATCGAAGGTAATCGCGCCCACGGAATCCTGTTGCCGCAGCAACAAATAGGCCAGACAGGCACCGATGGTACAGCCGTACTCATACTTGTTGAGCGGGCTGGAGCCGTAATGCATGGAATTGCTGACGTCGATCACCAAAGTACAGCGCAAGTTCGTTTCTTCTTCGAACTGCTTGACGTAAAACTTGTCGGTTTTCGACCAAACCTTCCAGTCCAGGTGGCGGATATCATCGCCGGGAGTGTAGTCGCGGTGCTGAACAAATTCGACGCTATGGCCGAAGAACGGGCTGCGGTGTAATCCGGAAATAAAACCTTCGACGACATGGCGGGCACGAATTTCCAACCGCGAAATCCGAGAAATGGTTCTCGGGTGCAGGAATCGTCGGGCATCCTCTAGATCTTGTTTTTGTTTCGTTGCCACAAAAATACCTCAGGTAAAGCTGCACAAGTATGCCGCTGCAGTAAAGCTGGATTCGCCGGAATTCAGCCTTGCGAATTGAGGTCGGGCCGGAGACCCGACCTACGAACAAACCTCCAAACTTTAGGCAAAGATTTTGCGGAATCGTTCGTCGCGAGTAAGTTCATCTTCCCGGCTGGGTGTTTCCTTGAGCATGCGTTCGACCACGATGTCGGTAGTAATTCCTTCGGAAGCTGCCGCAAAGTTGGTCAGTAAGCGATGACGCATTACCGGCTTGGCCAATGCTTGAATGTCTTCGCATTGAACGTGGGCGCGGCCTTTCAGAAGTGCACGGGCTTTGCCGCCAAGAATCAGATTTTGCACCGCTCGCGGGCCGGCTCCCCAGGATAACCATTCTTTGGCGAAAGGCGGGACGCCCGGTTCACTCACGCGGGTTTGCCGCACCAAAGCCAGGGTGTATTTGATGACATGATCCGTTACCGGAACTTTGCGGACCAGCTTCTGCAGTTCCAGGATTTCTTCGCCGCTAAGAACCGGAGTGATGTCCTCGGAAATCAATGCGGTCGTGCGCCGGGCAATTTCAAACTCTTCCTGGAAGGTCGGATAATTCACGAAGACCTTGAACATAAAACGGTCTTGTTGTGCCTCGGGGAGCGGATAAGTCCCTTCCTGCTCAATCGGGTTCTGGGTTGCCAGCACAAAGAAGGGATCGCCCAAGCGATGGCGGACGCGCCCGACCGTTACCTGGCGTTCTTGCATTGCCTCCAGGAGTGCAGCCTGAGTCTTGGGCGGAGTCCGGTTTACTTCGTCCGCGAGAATGATATTGGCGAACAAGGGGCCTTCCAGGAACTTGAATTCCCTTGCACCGGTGGTGCGGTTCTCTTCAATCACCTCGGTTCCGGTGATGTCCGAGGGCATCAAGTCGGGAGTAAACTGAATGCGGCTAAAACCAAGCGACAAGGTTTTTGCCAGCGTGCTGATCATCAAGGTTTTCGCCAGACCCGGCACTCCTTCCAGAATACAGTGCCCCCGGCTGAAGAGTGCGATCAACAATTCTTCGATCACTTCATCCTGGCCGACAATCACTCGAGCAAGCTGCCTTTGGATTTCTTGGAAACCCGATTGCAGTCTGCGAACAGCTTCCAGGTCCGCACCGGCCAGTTCTTGTTGGCCGGCACCCGGCGGAGGTGGTGGAACATGGGCATTGGGGTTCGGAACATTACTCATGAGGTTTGGCCCCGCTAAGAACATAGAAAAAGAAATAAGTTCTTCCCCGCCGCTAGTCGCCGGGGATAGGAATCACAAGTTGGACGAATAATCGTATCTATCGCTGGTATATCGGTAAAGTACCTTTATCAAGCTGCAGGATCGTGCAATACAAAGCGGTCGAATAAACCGGACCGACGCTAAATCCGCTCCGCGTTGTCCACGATCCATTGCTGCTTTGTTCGCGAGCAAGTTGGTCGAACAGCCGTTGGCGGTAACCGGTCCAGGTTACCTGCTGGTTTTTTGGAGTCTTGCCGAACAAATCTTCCCAGCCATCATCGCCGAGAACATAAACACATTGAGCGAAATAATAATGAGTGTATTCAATATGGCCGAAGCGAACCGAAGCTCCATTGCCGCCGACCAGAGGAATCGTGCGCCGGCAATATTTCAACCAACGTTTCCCAAGCGGGTCTTTATACTGGCCCGCATTAAAGAGACAAGCAACCGCCGCGGCGGTTATTGCCGGCCGTTCCGTTCGGGAACGCAAGCTGTAGTAAACCGCACCATTTGGGCTGGTGCAAGCCTTGAGGTATTCATACGCCTTCTTGATTGCTGCCGGCGGAACCTGTATGCCGGCGTTGCGAGCTGCCCGCAGCGCCTGGACCTGGGTGATGGTCACCGATCCTTCATCCCGGTCATGGCCGTCCTTGGCAGAGGTATAGTACCATCCCCCACGGCTCGACTGGGCATTCACACAATATTTCACCGCCCGCGTTAAAATATCCCGCAGTCGTTCCCGCCGCTCCTAGTCTTCATCGTCTCCAAAAACCGAGGCCAGGAATAACACGCCGAACCAATGCCCATACATGTAACGGCTGCGTT
>CAZPPD010000126.1:0-10567 GCA_964588185.1 uncultured Alcaligenaceae bacterium
ACAACCTTCGCCGAATTGGTGCGCCAAAGCGGCTACCAAACAGGGATGGTGGGCAAGTGGCACCTTGGCTACTACCCAAGGTACAACCCCATCCGCCAAGGTTTTGGTTTTTACCGGGGCTATGTCAGCGGCAATGTCGATTATTTCAGCCACGTCGATCAAGCAGGGAACCTCGACTGGTGGCAACAAGACAAGTTAAAGGATGAACCCGGCTACGTCACCCATCTCATCACCAAACACGCAATCCGTTTTATCGAAGACAATAAGAACCGGCCTTTTTGCCTGTACATCGCTCATGAAGCACCCCACTACCCCTATCAAGGCCCGGACGACTCAGCTCTCCGCAAAGTTGGTCAGCCAAGAAGCAAAAAAGAGCTCAAGATGCCATATCCTCAACGCAAGATAGCCTACCGAGAAATGGTGGATGCAATGGATAAGTCCATCGGCAAAGTATTGGCCACACTTAAAAAGCTGGACCTGGACGAGAATACGTTAGTCATCTTCATTTCTGACAACGGAGCCACACGGCTTGGTTCCAATGGACCACTTAGAGGATATAAAGGCACCCTATGGGAAGGTGGCCATCGGGTCCCCGCTATTTTTCGCTGGCCCGGCCACATTCCACCGGGAACAACCAATGATTCCTTAGTTCTCTCGATGGATATTCTGCCCACGATGGTATCGCTAACGAAATCCCAATTGCCAAAGGGGCAGAAGGTGGATGGGATTGACCTCTCCAATGTCCTCCTCAAAAAGCAGTCGATAAAAAACCGGACGGTTTTCTGGGCCCATGGCAACAATAAAGCGGTTCGGCAAAAATCCTGGGTATTACTCCAACGGGGAAAGAAAAAAGTAGAACTTTACAACCTGGATCAGGATTTAGAGCAGAAGAATGATCTTAAAAAAAGAATGCCCCAGAGAGTCGCGGATATGACCCGCCTCATTCGAGATTGGGTCGTGGAAATGAAAAGATCTGCTACCAAGCAACCGAACCAGTAGTCTCAAAGTTTTGATTTTAATGGCCCGGAAAGAGTAAACAAACCATCAATGATAGCTGCCGGTTGAACGAACCAAACACATAAAAGGGGTGGTGGGGTATGGCTTCATAATGAATTGGCCCTGCCCCATTTTTTCATTTCACTACCCAGCCGGTCACCAAAACCAAAAATTCAGCCAGCGACAATCATCAATCCATTCCCACCATTTTTCTTAGTCGCTAAGATCAAAAAAAGATCATAAAACATAAGTACTTAAATTTCCCCGGTCCGCCCATTCCTAGGAAGCGTCATCAGGAGAGAAAAAAATGGCTTTTGCGAATCTTAAGGCCCTCGTTGGGAAACTCAATACTACTTGCCGGCGAGGGTTGGAAGGGGCAGGGGGAATTTGTCTGTCCCGAACCAATTACAACGTCGAAATCGAACACTGGCTCATCAAACTGCTGGAACCGGCGGACACGGATCTTACCCGCATTTTTCAGCACTACAATGTCGATGGCTCCAAGGTCAATCGGGAACTCACCAGAGCCCTGGATAAGCTGAAAACCGGAAATGCCCGCCCGCCTTCCTTGTCCTTGGAAATCTTGAACCTGGTCCGCGAAGCCTGGGTTTACACCTCCTTGGAATATAAGGCCAAGCAGATTCGATCCGGTTACCTGCTGGCCACACTATTGGCGGACGAAAAACTAGCGAGACCGGTTTTGAATAGCAGCCCGGAACTGGAAAACATCCCGGGACCCCAATTGGAAAAAGATGTCCGGGACATCATTCAGGGTTCCGCTGAAGATGAAGAAGAGCCGGTGGGGGCCAGCGAAGCGGGTGAACCGGGACAAGCCCCGGTGGATTCCAAAACTCCGTCGCTGGATCAGTTCACCCTTAACCTGACCGAGCGGGCTCGCAAAGGCGAGATTGACCCGGTCATCGGCCGGGATTTTGAGATCCGCCAAGTGATCGATATCCTGACGCGGCGGCGACAAAATAACCCGATCCTTACCGGCGAAGCCGGCGTTGGGAAAACCGCGGTGGTGGAAGGTTTTGCCCTACAAATCAATGCCGGGGATGTTCCCGATCCGTTGAAGAAGGTTGTGGTGCGGACCTTGGATCTGGGTTTGTTACAAGCCGGTGCGGGAGTCAAAGGCGAATTCGAAAACCGCCTGAAATCCGTTATCCAGGAAGTGAAGTCTTCTCCGGTGCCAATCATCCTCTTCATCGACGAAGCCCACACTCTTATTGGAGCCGGCGGCTCCGCAGGCCAAGGGGATGCCGCCAATCTCCTGAAACCGGCTCTTGCCCGAGGAGAACTGCGGACTATCGCGGCGACTACTTGGAATGAGTACAAGAAATATTTCGAGACCGATGCGGCATTGAAACGGCGTTTCCAAGTCGTGAAGGTCGATGAACCCGATATCGTCAAAGCCATTCGCATGATGCGGGGCTTGGCTAACACCATGGAAAAGCACCACAAGGTTCGCGTCTTGGATCAAGCGGTCGAAGAAGCAGTCAAACTGGGGGCCCGCTACATCACCGACCGGCAACTGCCGGACAAATCGGTCAGCTTGTTGGATACCGCCTGTGCTCGTGTTGCGCTAAGCCAATCGGCGTTGGCTGCTCCGATTCAAGATTGCCGGCGGGAGATCGAGCACCTGAAGCTGGAATTGGAAATCCTGGACCGCGAAACCGTCGTGGGAGCCGACCACAGCCAGCGCCGCCAGGAAATCGAGGAGCAAAAAGCCGCCGCCGAATCCCGCCTGGAAGCCCTGGAAAAACAGTGGCAAGAAGAAAAGGAACTGGTCGAACAAATCCAGGAATTCCGGTCGCGCTTGGAGGCCCACTTAACCAGCGGCCAAGAAGGGGGAGATCCGGAAGCGAAATTAGAACCGGAGGAAGAAAACCAGGTGCGAACGGAACTAAAATCCCTGGACGAAAAACTGGTGCAGCTCCAGGGAGAAACCCCGCTGGTTCTTCCCGTTGTCAATGCCCAGGCTATCGCCGAAGTGGTAGCGGGATGGACCGGGATTCCTGTCGGCAAGATGGTGCGGGATGAGATTAACGCCGTCCTGTCGCTCAAGGAAAAGCTGGAAGAACGAGTGATCGGGCAATCCCATGCGCTCGATTCAATTACCCAACGAATTCGCACTTCCCGGGCGAATCTGACCGATCCAAGGCGGCCCATTGGAGTATTTATGCTGGTCGGCCCCAGTGGTGTGGGGAAAACCGAAACGGCAGTGGCGTTGGCAGATCTTCTGTACGGCGGCGACCGCAACATGGTGGTCATCAACATGTCCGAATACAAGGAAGATCACAAGATCTCCCGGCTGACCGGGTCGGCTCCCGGTTATGTCGGCTACGGCGAAGGCGGCGTATTAACCGAAGCTGTCCGCCGCAAACCTTACAGCATCGTACTTTTGGATGAGATCGAAAAAGCCAACGAGGCGGTCCAGGAAATCTTTTACCAGGTCTTCGACAAAGGCATGCTCCAGGATGACAAAGGGAATGAGATCAACTTTAAGAACACCATCATCCTGCTAACCTCCAACGTTGGCACGGACACCATCGTGAAACTTTGTGCCGACCCGGAAACTGCCCCGGACGCCGAAGGCTTGCGGACTGCCTTGCAGCAGGATTTATTGAAGGTGTTCAAGCCTGCCTTTGTGGGCCGCTTGAATGTAATTCCGTATTTTCCGTTGAGTGATGAGGTCTTGCAGAAGATCATTAACCTGAAACTCAAGCAAATCACCGGCCGGATTTTGGAAAACCACCGCGCCCAATTTACTTACGATGATGCCCTCGTCCAAACCATCGCTAGCCGCTGTAAAGAAGTGGAATCCGGTGCACGTAATGTGGATCACATCCTAACGGGAACCTTGCTGCCGGATTTAGCCGGCGAATTCTTATCCCGCATGGCAGATGGAACGCAACTTTCCAGAGCCCATGTTTCCGTGAATCCCGAAGGTGGTTTTAAGTACGAGGTGAGATAAACAGGTCCGGGATTAAGTGGCTTGGCGGCATACTTTCGGCATTCTAAGTCATGCCAGCGGAGTTCAACGCAAAATTCCCGGGACTTTGTTGGTTATTCCCGATAATTATTTCGACGATGGCAGGAGAATGACTTTGATTCCAGGTGAGCAAGGCGCGGTTGCTGACACTTTTAGTTATTTTTTTCTCTCTCAATTAATCGCACAAACAATTCCCGCGTCCGAGTTAAATATTCATCCAGTTTCGCCAGAAACTTGTTACTGGCAGAATTCTCCTCGTCTATCTCAAAACCCAACCCCTTTGATAGTTTGTCCAGCTCAGAAGGGCTTTCCGGCAACTCATCCAAGGAGCGATTATGAACCAGCCGTAATCGGCTTTCAACTAAGCGTAAGTATTCATGGGAATCCCATAAAGTCTGGAATTCCTCTTGGTTCAACAAATTCTCTGCACGCAATGCCTTTAGAGCTTCCCAAGTGTTGGTAGTTTGAATTGATTGCCGTTCCTGGCCGTACTTGAGGCGGAAGAGTTGAACCAGGAATTCAATATCCACAAGCCCGCCGTAACCTCGTTTTAAATCCCGCTGGCTGCCGCTGGCTTGGACCCGTTCCCGCATGTGATAGATTTCGTCGGCCATTTCCGGTCGCCACGGTAAGGAGTAGGCGGCGTCCATCAAAGCGGACAAAACTTCCTCTCCAAATTCCGGATCGCCGTATACGACCCGGGTCCGGGTCAATGCCTGCCGTTCCCAAAGTTGTCCCCCGCCACCGCCATGGTAATAGCGATGGAATTCTTTTAGCGGAGTGACCAGCGAACCGGACTTACCCGTGGGACGCAAACGAAAATCCACTTGATACAAGCGGCCCCGGGGCCCCATGAACCCGGCACCTTTTATGATGGCGCGCGCGACCTCCGTGAAATAATGGAGGTGTTCGGTGGTCTCGAACTTGTCAAAGCGACTTGCTCCCGGCGGCGGGCCGGTGTGGCCATCGCCTTCATACACCAGAATCAAGTCCAAGTCGCTATGGTAGCTCATTTCCCGGCCGCCCAGCTTCCCAAGTCCCAAGATGGCAAATCGTGCCGGTTGTCCTTGTCTTGGTCCCTCTTCCAGATAAGGAATGCCATAGCGCCGAACCAAAGGCGGCAGAGACAGGTCGGTGATTTGACTTAAGATTGCCTCGGCCAGATCGCTAAGTGCCGCCGTTGTTTCTTGCAGTGTGTCTTTCTCGAGAATATCGCGGACGCCAATTCGCAGCAGTTCTTTGTCCCGAAAGCTGTGCAAGATCAAATCCGGATCCGAGGCTCGGAAGCAGAGTTCGCGAAGCTCCTGACGGAGTTCTTCTTCCGTCCGGGGTTGATTGAGGATAAGACTATCGAGCAGTTCATCGATCATACCGGGATTCTTGATGAGAATCTCCGACAGAAACTGACTCCAGGCACACAAGTCCACATAGAGATTCAAAGCCGCCGGTGAGAAACTAAAGAGTTCCCACAAGACTGCTTTGCCGCCCAATGAACGCGACACCATTTCCAGGTTGACCAGCGTAAGGTCGGGATCGGGAGTTTCGGAGATGGCCCGCAGTAATGGAGACGCAATACTCGCCAGAAAATGGCGGCAGCGGCGAGTGGATAAAAAGGGCACGGATTCCTGGGCCAGTTGGGATAGGTTATGATACGCACCTTGAATATCGCGGAACGGATATTTGCCCAGAACCTCACGGATGGTTTCCGGACTTGGTTCCGGTTCGAGGATTAAATCCGTTTCCGGTTCTGCCTGCCCCTCGGGATGCTTAAACGTTTCGTGCAGCAAGTGGTCCAAGATCTTGCGGTTTAAACCTGTCTTCTCCCGGTATTCCGTGAGAAATGCATCGGTTGCCGATGAAACTGTTCTGTCTTCTTTTTCTTCGTCCGAATAACCCAACGAGATGGCAAAGAGATGTAAGTCTTCTTCTTTTTCCGGAAGCTTATGCGTTTGCAAATCCAACATTATTTGCAAGCGGTGTTCCGTTTTCCGCAAGAACCGATACGTGCTGTCGAGAATCTGGTATTCCTGGTCCGTTAGACACCCAGCCGATTCCAAGGCTTGCAATGCTTTCAAAGTATTGCGCTGGCGAACTTCCGGAGAATCACCTCCATTCAGCAATTGCAGAAACTGGATGGTAAACTCCACATCCCGTATTCCGCCGTGGCCGGTTTTCACATTGGTCTCTGTCGCGCCCACCTGGTGGGTCTTATGTTCTATTCGCCGCTTGAGGGCTTTGATCTCATTGATTTCGGCAAAGTTCAAATACTTCCGATAAACAAAGGGCTCAATCGCTTTGATGAAATCCTCTCCAAGGCGAATGTCTCCTGCTACCGGCCGGAGCTTGATTAAGGCTTGGCGCTCCCAGGTTCGACCCAGGTTGTCGTAATAGGATAGTGTACTTTTTAGGGAGCGCGCTAAAGGTCCACGTTGGCCTTCGGGTCGAAGCCGGAGGTCGATGCGATAAGCCTGGCCGTTATCGGTGTGGGAGGAAAGCAGGCGGACAACTTCTTTGGTAACTCGGGAAAAAAATTCATTGTTGAGAATGGAATTATGCTTGGGGCCTACCGTTTGGCCCTCCTCATCGTAGAGAAACATCAGGTCAATATCACTGCTGTAGTTGAGCTCTTGTCCGCCGTGCTTACCGAAGGCCAAGATGACACACCGGCAAGGATTTCCCTCAACGGAAAAGGGTTCGCCAAAGCGTTTGGCCACATTCTGATAAGCCACTTCTAAAGCCACTTCCAAGGCTGTATCGGCGACTCGAGAAATATCCCGGGTAATTTCCTCCAAGGGCCGGTCCCGGATAATATCATTGCTGCCGATCCTAAGAATTTGCCGTTTGCGGAAATGCCGAAACGCACGCAGCACTGTGGAGTCCTCGAAGCTGGCTCCCACTTCTTCCCGGAGATGCGCTAATAATTCCGTCCGGCTGGGACTGCTTCGCAAAGGAATGCGGATCATTTCCAGATAGTCGGGATTGGCCACGAGAAGATCACTAAAAAATTGGCTGATGCTAAATAATTGCAGCAACGGTTCCAACGTCCGGGAACGCGTTTCCTGGATCTCCCCCAGTTTGTCTTTTCCCTTCCGAGTAGAAAGAAACCGCTCTAGATTATTCAAACTGCGGTCCGGATCCGGACAACGGGGAACCAGGCGATGCAGGGCAGGCATCAACTCCTGGAGTTGTTGGGGACCGATATTCTCTGCTAGATGGCAAAGATTTCTGTGCCCGCGATCAAAATCCCGGATATGCCAGTTTTTCAGAATTGCTTTGGTTTTTTCCGGCGATTCCAAGGAAGTAATTTCTAGGTCCAATGACATTACCCACCAACTAATGCCGCAAATTCATCTGCTTTGTTACACCCATACCACGCATTACCAATTAAAAACCCAATCAAATGATTTTTGAAGTCTTTTCCTTTGGGCAAAACTACTTTCAAGAAGGCTTCCAATTATCCAATTATTTTCCGAAAAGAACTTTTCCTGAATCAATAGGGATCACTAACGATTTGGGAACAATTATGGAGTTAAGGGGGACTAATAATAAGGATCTAACTGTTAATCCTAATAATTCAGGCACTTTACGGGCTATTTGGGAGAGGCTGGAGATTATTTTATTGATTTTGCAGGCGAAAATGAAAATTCCATCTCTGCGGAAACCGTTTGAACCCATTTTATGACAGTTAGTGATTTTAGAGAAAATCTACTAGCGGACCCTCGGGGTCGTATATTAAAATCAATACATCAGAAATCAGACTGAGGATCCGAGGCAGGGACATCTCAGTTAACATATCTAGGGGGTCTGAAATGACCAAAGTACGCCGACTTTTAGTCGTCGTGGCGGTATTAGCCGTGACGACAGTGCTCAGTTCGTCTCATATTTTCGGGGACGGGGCCGATGACCGGCCCGCAGGGATTCAATTCCCCAAAAATGGCCGGAAAGTGGACGAAAAACAGGCACAGGATTTCGAGAAAGCCCTGGCCCGATCCAAGTTCGCCACCAAAACTATCCTTACCTACAAAGCGGCAAAAGGCGATCCTCTCTTTGCCTTGCAGCTAAAGCCGGAGTTGCCGGATGCTCCTCAGCGGCCCCGCGACATTTTGGTGATGGTGTCCACTTCGGCTGGAGTTTCCGGTGCCAGCTGGAATGCTGCCAAGCAATTGGTGGGAAAACTGGTCAAAACGGTAGGTCCCGACGACCGCCTGTCCCTGTGGACTCTCGGAACGCCCGACAAGAAGTTTACCCGCAGCCTCACCGGGTCTTTCATCAATACAAAAACCGATTCCAAGAAGTTCAAAGAAGCCCTTACAACCTTAAAGAAGAAAGTCTATCCCGCCGGTAATACGGACTTGGATTACGGCATTCGCAAAGCCCTTGAAGATTTCGACCGCGGCGGACGCCAACGGGTCATTGTTTACCTCGGCGACGGCATGAGCTTGCACAATCCTCTGAAAAATGTGGATCGCCGCAACCTCAGCAAACTGATGGTGGATCGAAAGGTCGCCTTTTATTCCATTCCGTTGGGCAAACGAATGGACCCGCAAACTATCCATAGCTTAGCAACTTGGACCGGTGGTTCTCTGATTCGGGTTCATGTTTTCAAAGACAAATTGGATCAAGTCATTCAACGAGTCGGCCAAGCGATTTCCACCCCGATTCTTTATCCCACCCAATTCACTATGGGTGACGGCGTAGTGGATCATTTTCCCCGCGAATTGCCGCCGCTCCGTTCCGACACGGCAACGCTCATTGTCGGCCATTATAAGGACCTTAAAAACCTTACTTGTTCCCTTGAAGGGAAAATGGATGGGCGTCCCGGATTTGTAACCAAAAAGTTCTCCTATCCCATTCCTGCTCCTGCCGAGGATAACTACTTCCTGGTGAGCATGGCACAACAAATGAGCCGCCAACCGGTACAGCCGGTTATGGGACAAGCCCATCGGGCATTGGTGTTGGCTCACAACCGCTTGCAAATGGAACATCTGGAAAAGCTGACCGAAGCGCAATTGGCATTGCACCACAATAAGCTGGATGCCGCTGAGAAACGCTTCCGCCACGCTTTGAAGTTCAATCCGCATGATCCCGAAGCCAAAGCCGGATTGCAGATTGTCGCCAATCTTCGTAGCGGCAAGCTAACGCGGAAGATGTTGGAGGATCGGCTCAAGGATTCCGCCAAGCGTCAAGGCATTCGTATCGAGTCCGTGCAAGGAAAGCTGAAGCTGATCAAAGGCGAAATGCTGGCCTTAGCGCAAATGGATGTGAAGGACCAACAAAAAGGAAACAATGTCAAAGGCGGCATTAACCGGGAGGACCTCCTTCAAGCTCACCGGGACCGGGCTATCATTGAGGAACAGAAAGTAAAACAATCGGTGGACGAGACTTTACGTAACGCCCGCAAGGAGTTGCGCAACGATCCCGACGGTGTCTTCTTGATGCTTCGCGAAGCATTATTGCAAGTCCAGGATCATCCGGATTTGGGTGAGAAAACTCGAGAGAATCTTACCAATCGCCTGCAAGCGGCCTTGAGGGATGCCGCCATTCGCGGCAAAGCAATTCGCGATCGCATCTTGGAGCAACGAGCGATAACTCAGAAAGCAGTTGAAGTTCTGGATGCCCGCAATCGGGAAAAAGCGGAACAAGACCGTTTCCAAGCCCGCTTCAACACTTTCAAGGACTTGATGAACCGGGCTCGTTATGAAGAGCAAATGATGCGGGACATTCAGGCCAATATGGTTGCCATGCAACAAGAAGCAACCATCAAGGGCTTGGACGTTCCGGTCGCCACTCAGGTTGCTCATTTTAATGTGGCCGCAAGCTACAACATTCAGCGCTACGAAGACTTGAAAGAACATCGAGCGCAACGCTTTTTGCAAACTCTCTTTGATATCGAGGACGCCGCTATTCCTTTCCCGGATGAGCCGCCGATTCGCTTCCCGAAATTGGCAACCTGGAAGGCAATTGCAAAGCTTCGATTCAAAGAAAAATACTCCATAGTCTCCATCCCGGATGATTACGAGGCTCGAAAAGAGGCTCATGCGTTGGAAAAGCTTCTGGAAACCGAAATCGAAATGAAAGATTTCCGGATTCCCATGAAATTGAAAGAAGCTTTTCAGCTCTTCTATGAAAAGATGGCAGCAAAAGGCAAAAAGCTTCCCATTCTCATTGATTCCGAAGCCTTCCGCGCGGAAAACCCGGATGCTCCGGACATCACTGAGGTTGATGTGAAGTTTCCTGCGTTCCCACCCAAGATGGCATTGGCTACCGCCATCCGTGTGGCCTTATCCCAGGTACCCACACAAAATGCCACGTATGTGATACGCAAAAATCACGTGGAAGTGACCACCAATGACCGGTTAGTCGCCGAAAAAGTCCTTCGCGTCTATCCCGTCGGCCAATTGGTATTACCCATTAGTAATAGTGCCCTCATGTTTGGCGGAGTAGGGGGAATGGGAGGCTTCCAAATTGGCGGCCAAATTGGCGGCCAGATTGGCGGCGGCTTCAATATTGGGGGTGGCTTCAATATTGGCGGCGGCTTCAATATCGGCGGCGGCGGCTTTAATATTGGGGGCTTCA
>CAZPPD010000127.1:0-10555 GCA_964588185.1 uncultured Alcaligenaceae bacterium
ATCCCTCAGAGTTATCTGCCCCTCAGTAATCTGTCTACCTTAGACCGTCAACTTCTGGTTGAAAGACAGCTGATAAGCCGGGAATTGGCAAATACCGAAGGCCCGCGCGGAGTGGCTTTGGGCAAGCAGGAAACCGTCAGCTTGATGATCAACGAAGAAGATCATATTCGCCTCCAGGTCATGCGCAGCGGCTTTGCATTGGATGAAGCCTGGTCGGAGATTGATCGCCTCGACGATGCCATCGAACAGAAAGTCAGTTATGCCTTCAACGAAGAATTCGGCTATTTGACCGCCTGTCCCACCAATGTCGGAACGGGTATGCGGGCAAGCGTCATGTTGCATCTGCCGGCTTTGGTGCTTACCAAGCAGGTGGAAAAAGTCTTTCGGGCTTTGCAGAAGATTAACCTGGCGGTTCGAGGTCTTTACGGAGAAGGCACCCGGGCATCGGGTGATTTCTACCAGATCTCCAATCAAGTCACCTTGGGCAAAAGCGAAACCAGCATTTTGACTGAGATCCGCGAAGTCATCCCGCAAATCATCAGCTATGAACGCCAAGCCAGGGAAACTTTGATCCGCGAGACAAGACAGGCTCTCCACGACCGTGTTTCCCGTGCCTTCGGTACCTTGCAATCCGCGACTATGATGACTTCCGAAGAGACCATGGATTTGCTTTCCAGCGTTCGCTTGGGCATCAATGTCGGCCTGTTGGAAGACATTTCCATCCCTACCGTAAATGAATTATTTGTGCACACCCAACCGGCCCATCTGCAAAAGATTATGGGAACGACCTTGGATGGCGAGGAACGCAATTCCGCTCGCGCCAGGTATTTGCGGGCAAAAGTTCGCGAAGGAACTCACCTGAATTAAATTGCTCTTGTTTTTATTACAGGAAAAGCCGCTTTATAGATAAAGCGGCTTTTTGTCGTACATAGCCCGGACTTCCGGTAAGACTCCCGGATATTTCATATTGGGTTGAGAAGAATATTCACAAATGTGCAATAGTTTAAGGGAAACCAAACATTTTATTCTGAAGGATCTATGGCAACATTACCAAGAACCATGAAAATCGAACCGAAAACTCGTTGGGCGATTTGGGGGTTGTTTCTTACCCTGTGGACTATTGCTTTGCTCTACCCATTTACCGGATCCAGCATTGGTGCGGATGAATGGACAGTCGATTTTCGCTTCCTGTTCAATAAATCTCTCCACCTTCTGGCCTATGGCATTATCGCAGTTCTATCCGGTTGGCTTTACAGTCCCCTCCGATTTCGTTGGTTGCTCATGTTCGCCATTATGGCTCATGCCAGTCTCTCCGAACTCTTTCAGGTCGTAGTTGCCAACCGAACCGGGCATTTGCTGGACGTACTCTTCGACCATGCCGGAGTTGCATTGGGGTTAATGGTATCTTGGAACATGTGGGCATCGAAACGGGAAGAGGTAGTCTTGGCTTCTCCGAAAATGAACGGGAATGAAGTGGAGAAGAGAGAACCTTTATCCAAACCGCAATCAGAAAGTGTTTCTTCCATGGGTTAGCGAGGCAAACTCCCCCGACACATGTTTAATCAAGTCCTCGAGAATTCCTACGGATTTCAAGGCAGCTTCATTTGCTGTGGAAGTCAGTTCAGATCCGAAATCCAAAGAAGCTACCCCAATGGAAACCACTAAACCTCCGGGATTAGCATCATAGAGTTGCTTAGCCCAAGAAAGCACTTCCGCAGGACTACAATAATGCCCCAGCGAATTATCCGGAAGTGGTTGATCGGAAAGCCTCTGAATTTCGATTTGGCCGGGCGAAAGCTGACAATTCGCATCGATGAAAATCACGAAATCCCGTCCTCGGCAATCATCTGCAAGATCTGGAGTTAGCTGGTGGCAGGCTATAGTCTCCACCCCCTCAGCCCAGCCGTTTTGCTCAGCTATCGCTTCCGCAACAAAAGGACCGATGCCGTCATCGCTACGGAGTTTATTTCCGTAGCCGATGATAAGAATTCGAGCACAATTCGGGTTCTTAGTCCCGTCGTAATTCATCGAGAAGTGAACCCTGATTGTTTTTGAGTTGGATGATTAACGGCATTTGTCCCATTGCATGGGTCGAGCAACTCAAGCAAGGATCAAAGGTGCGAATGACCGCTTCGACCCGATTGAGCATGCCTTCCTGCAGTTTGTTGCCATCGACAAACCGGTCCGCCACTTGGCGTACGCCCCGATTCATTGCCATGTTGTTGTGGCCGGTGGCAATGATCAAATTGGCCCAGGTCATTTTGCCATGGGGATCGATCTTATAGTGGTGGATCAATGTACCGCGCGGAGCTTCGGAGATCCCGATTCCCTCAAAGCGGTTGGGGCGCGCTCGGGCTTGAATAAAGGTTTCCAGGATGTCGGAACTCTCCAACAACTCGCCGATTTTTTCGATGCCGTGGATCACTTCGATCAAGCGCGCCCAGTGGTAGTGAAAGCTGCTGAGAGCAGGGTAGCCGGCACGCTGACGGAATTCAGCCAGTTCCTTGTCGGCTGCTGGAGTTCCACATTGCTTGGCAACATTCAGGCGGGCTAATGGCCCGACTCGGTAAATGCCGTCGGGGTAACCTTTCGGTTTGAAGTAAGGGAATTTCAGATAGGTGTAGTCCTCAACGGCTTCCCCAATGTAATCCTGATACTGCCGGTACGGGATGTTGTCCACGCAGATATCACCTTTTTCGTCGACCATCCGCAGGATACCATCGTAAAGTTCAAGATTACCCTCCGGTGTGACCAGACCCATGAACAGCGACGGAAAGCTGGCAAAAGAAGCGGTTTCATCGGGAAAGTTGTCGACGATCGTTTTGAACCAGTCGAGGGTTCGTTTCGCCCGATCCAACATTTCCGGAATTTGTTCGAGGATTGCCGTGCGGTCTTCCGGTTTCAGTGGCTCGTTGACTCCGCCGGGAACAGTCCAAGCCGGGTGAATCCGCTTGCCGCCTAACTTCTCGATGATTTGCTGGCCAAACTTGCGGAGCAAGATGCCGTCCCGAGCCCGGTCGGGATGCTGTTTGATGAGCCCGAATATATTGCGGTCTTCTTCCGGTGAATCCATCCCAAAGATCAGGTCCGGACTGGAAAGATGGAAGAAACTAAGTGAGTGCGACTGAATCATCTGGGCAAGATTCATGATTCCACGCAGCTTGGCGGCGGTCGGAGGGATCTCCACAGCCAGAATATCATCGCAGGCTTTGGAGGAGGCCATGAGGTGGCTCACCGGACAGATACCACAGATTCGAGCGGTAATGGCCGGCATTTCCCGCAGGGGTCTGCCTTCAACAAACTTTTCGAAGCCGCGAAACTGGGTGACATGGAACATGGTGTCGGTCACCTTGCCGTTGTCGTCGACTTGCACGGTAATCTTGGCATGACCTTCAATTCGCGTCACCGGATCAATCGTGATTTCTCGCATCTTCCCTCCTGTTGTCACTTGCCAAAACGAGTGATCTTGGTTAGGTCCGGTTTTCTGCCTTCCAGCAGTTCTGTAATCAGGTAGTGAATTGCATCAGCAGGCGGCGGACATCCCTGTAAGAATACATCCACATCCACATAGTCGTGAATAGGCCGCGCGGTGACTCGCAAAGCAGGCACGTAGCGGCTAGGCAGCCTGGTAGCGGGTATCGTTGCCGTGTCCACATAAGCCCGGTCCATCAACTCATCGACCTTAAACAGGTTCCGCATCGATGGAACATTGCCTGCTACGGCACAGTCTCCCATGGAGATGAGGATCTTGGTCCGCTCCCGAATCGTCAGGATCTTGTGCAGGTCCTCTTCGCTACTGACGGCACCTTCGACTAAGGTTACATCGACATCTTCAGGAAAATCCTTGGGGTCGACAATAGGAGAGTGCACCACGTCTACTTTTTCCGCCAAGTCAATGAGGCGCTCATCCATATCCAGAAAAGACATATGGCAACCCGAACAGCCATCCAACCAAACCGTTGCTACCTTAGGTTTTTTGCTCATCTATCCCTTCCTCGCATTTGCGTTAGGTAAGGTAAAAAGTCGCGTTCTTTTACCATCTCAGCCGTACTGGCGGTGTGCTGCGAAAGTGCTCCCGTGGGACAGACATGAACACACTTTCCACAAGAGGTGCAAGTAGAACTTTCTCCCCATGGTTGATTGAGGTCGGTGATAATGAAGGAGTCAATGCCGCGGCCCATGACATCCTTGGTGTGAGCTCCCTCAATCTCGTCGCAAACCCGGACACACCTCGTGCACATGATGCAGCGATTGTGGTCCATGCGAAACATCTCATGCGTGTTGTCCATTTCCAATGCCGGAAACCGATAAGGCAGGCGGACGTGATCCACCTCCAGGTTCTGAGCCATGGATTGCAATTCGCAATGACCGTTGCTGACGCAGACGGAGCAGATATGGTTGCGCTCGGAAAATAACATCTCCGTAATCATCTGCCGGTAATGCTGAAGGCGCTCGGTGTTGGTTTTGATCACCATGCCATCACTACATTCGGTAGCACATGCCGCCAACAGCCTGTTTGTCCCTTCGACTTCAACCAGGCACAGGCGGCAACCGCCCCAAACAGATAAACCTTCGACATAACAAAGTGCCGGGATTTCGATGTCATATTCCCTGGCAGTTTCCAAGATGGTTTGCCCGGGTAGAGCAGTCACGTCAACATCGTTGATTTTCAGAGTTAACGTCTGAGCCGGGGGAACGGTCCTTCGGGGAGCCACTACTACTTCTCCTTATCTATGATTGGAATTGCTGCCAATCAACTCATGATACTCATTTTCAAAATACCGGAGAGTACTCAAAACGGGGTTTGGTGCCGTTTGGCCCAAGCCGCATAAGCTGGTGTGCTTGACCACGTCGCAAAGATCCTTCAGCATATCGAGGTCCTTTGTGGTGGCAGTTTTTTTGTAGATCCGGTCCAGTAACTCATGCATTTGATAGGTGCTGACCCGGCAAGGGACACATTTTCCGCAAGACTCGGTTTTGCAGAACTCCATGAAGTAACGGGCCACATCCACCATGTTCGAGGTTTCGTCCATGACGATCATACCGCCTGAACCCATGATGGAACCAATCTTGGCGAGTGATTCATAGTCCACTGGTTGATCGAGGAAGTTTTCCGGAATACAACCGCCGGAAGGACCTCCGGTCTGCACTGCTTTGAACTTACGGCCCTCCGGGATGCCGCCGCCGATGTCAAACACGATGTCCCGCAAGGTCATGCCCATTGGTACTTCGATTAAACCGGTGTTAACCACTCGGCCGGCGAGGGCAAACACCTTGGTGCCCCGGCTCTTCTCAGTTCCAATACTACTAAACCAGTCGCTGCCGTTGCGGACAATGGCGGGGATGTTTGCCAGCGTTTCAACATTGTTGATGAGTGTTGGAAATCCCCACAACCCAAAACTAGCAGGATAAGGAGGTCGCGGCCGCGGCAAACCTCGGCCGCCTTCAATGGAGGAAATCAAGGCGGTTTCTTCACCGCAGACAAAAGCACCTGCACCCAGCCGTATCTCGATAGTAAAGGCGAAGGGGGTTTCGCAAATTTGATCCCCAAGGAAGCCCATTCGTTTCGCCTGGTTTATGGCAAGCCGTAGTCGTTTGATTGCCAATGGATATTCCGCACGGACATAAATGTAACCTTGGGATGCCCCGACTGCGTAAGCAGCCAGAGCCATGCCTTCAATGATGCGGTGAGGGTCGCTTTCCAGAACTGCCCGGTCCATGAAGGCTCCCGGGTCCCCTTCGTCACCGTTGCAGATAACATATTTTTGTTCGCTTTGAGCCTTGGCCACAGTAGACCACTTGAGTCCGGTCGGGAAGCCTGCTCCGCCACGGCCCCGCAGGCCGCTATTGGCTACTTCCTGTAGAACCTCATTGGGGTTCGATTCGGTAATGGCCTCCACCAAGGCAGAATACCCATCCGCCGCGATGTAATCTTCAATCCGCTCGGGATTAATGCTGCCGCTGTTTTCCAGGACAATCTTTTTCTGCCGCGTGAAGAATGCTGCCTCCTTGGAACATTCCAGCCTTGCCAGGGATTGCCCTTGTAGACTGGCTACCAGATCCTTGGCATCTTCCGGTTTGACTTGCTGGTAGAGTTTTCCCTCGGGTTCCACCGATACCAATGGCCCGGCAGAACAGAGGCCCATGCAACCTACCCCGCGGACTTTCCACGTGTCTTTCTGCCTTTTAGCTTTCAAATTTTCCGTGATGGATTTTTGCAGCTTGTCGGAGTTGAGAGAGAGGCAACTGGCAGCCGCGCATACATTAATGCAATTGGGATGTTCTTGTTGGGCTCGTTTTTCTCTCGCGGCGATTTCGGTTAGTTGTTCAGGCGTCATTGCCAATCCACCCCTTAATCTTTTCGTTGAGTGCCTTTTGATCCACATTGCCGGCAACTTCACTGTCAAAGACAACAGCAGGAGCCAATCCACAGGCGCCAAGACAACGGGCGCTGAGCAATGTTAATTTTTCGTCTTTGGTGGTGTTCCCGGGAAGAAGGTCATATTGCTTTTCGAATTCCTCCAGTAACAGATTGGCTCCTTTGATGTAACAAGCCGTTCCCGTGCAAACGACACAGCTATGTTCCCCTTTTGGCTTAAGGGTAAAGAAATGGTAAAAAGTGGCGACGCCGTAAACCTTACTCAAAGGAATGCCAAGTGACCGGGCAACATAGCTTAAAGCCCCATCATCCAAAAAACCGAACGCTTCCTGAACGGAGTGCAGCGCTTCGATCAATCCATGACCGGCGAACCCGCTGTGCCGCATGGTGGTATCCACGATTCGCCAACGTTTATCTTCAGTGGGATGAGGCGGCTTCTTGCGTTGTTTGGTAAGCATGCAACTTCCTGCCATAACTGAGAATGAGAGATTTATTATTGATAAGGCAAAAGTTGTGCCGATTGTGTTTGCCAACCAAGCAATTCTGGAGATGGAGTGAGAAAACGTTCGTTGGAGCGAACGAAATGGCCTTGGGCAAGTGTCTGTATCGCCCACTTCGGTGAATTAAGCCCGCATTAACAATTATTTTCCGTTAGTAACTGAGCCGGATTGGACCAAAAAGATCTCAATTTTGGTAAATGGGCAGTTTTCGCTGTGCGGATTTTTCGCGAGTGTGCGAATATGCTCAGCCAAAGGATCTCTTTTATTCCTTTTTAGAGAACAGAGGATGGATGATTCTCGTTTTTGCTCTTATTGCCGGTTGTACTCACCTTTGTAAACTACCTCGCGACGAATGGCTGCTCCTGAGCCGGCATCTTCTGCTCGCTTGTCATCTTCATAGAAGAAAACGGTTGTTTTGGTGATTTTCCCTTTTGCCGTGAAATGGGAACAGTAATCCCGAAGTTCCTCTCCGGCTTCTCCGCAGAAAAACATCTCCTTGAGTTTGCGGGCCTTGTCCTCATCACCCGGATCCACTTTACCGGCATACACGCGGATGCGGCGTAACGGTTCATTTTCGGCGATCCGCCCATTGGACAGATCGTCACCGTAGTCGAAGAATTGGGTTTCTTTTACCGTTCCGTTTCGGCTGTGGAGGAAGTGATGGGTTTTGAATTCCTGCTCTTCAGGCCCGGCGAACATCGTTTCGGATTCCGTGACAGGCTCCTGAGGGGATTTTGTGCCCGTATCCGTAGGCAACCTGGAGGGTTGAGGATGGGCCACTTCGCCATTGCGATCACCGGATAGGACCGTGTCCCTCGGAATAAAGGTTATTTGGGCCGCTTCCGGAGGGAAGTGCGGATCGGGCAGAGGCTTACGGAGAACCTCCGGAATCATGGAGTGGAGCTTTTCCCGACCCACTCGCTGGCAGTAATTCCCAAAACTTTCGTTCTTTTGACGGTCCTTTTTAAATTGCTTCAGGATGGGAACGATGGTGGGAACCAATTCTCCCTTGGGAACCAAATCCTGGATCAAAAGATTTAGTGCGGTCCCCGGAACATTGCCGCCAAGGAATAAGCTGTACTTTTCACCGCTTCGGCCAACCAAACCGATGTCGCTTTGATAAGGCCGCACGCAGCCATTGGGGCATCCGGTCATGCGGATACTGATTTTCTCATTCTCCAAACCAAGCTTTTGCAGTTCGGTCTCCAGCTCGTCCACTAGGCCCGGAAGGGCCCGTTCGGATTCGGAAATGGCCAAGCCGCAGGTGGGAATGGCCGGGCAAGCCATGCTGTGTTGCCTAAGGAGAGAAACTTTTTCCGGTAGTGGAACTCCATGCTTAGTCAGGATGCTCTCGATGTCGGATTTAGCTTTTTCTTCCAAGTCGCAGAGCAATACATCCTGGACCGGAGTAAAGCGGACCTCCGGATTGTATTTGGTGATGATCTTTCGCAAGGCGGTGCGGAGTTTGAGCGAGCCTTCATCCTTGATACGCCCGTTTTCCACGCTGACTCCATACCAATATTTGCCGTTGCCTTGCGGGTTCCAGCCCAAGCCTAGATCAAAGCCGGTGACTTCGACCGGCTTCGGTTCGAAAAGTGGGGCTCCGATGTATTCACTTAAAACCTGGCGGAATTTGTCCACTCCCCAGTCATGGACCACATACTTGATACGGGCCCGTTTGCGGTTTTCACGATTGCCGTGATCGCGGAACAATTTAATAACGGCTTCGGCTGCATTAACCACCGCTTTGGCAGGAACGTAGCAAATAGGTTTGCTCATGTGCGGAAAGGTTTCTTTCTTCCCGTGCGTCATACCCATACCGCCGCCGACCAATATGTTGTAGCCCACAATTTCGTCGTTTTCGACGATGGCCAGCAGTCCCAAATCCTGGGAGTAGATGTCGATAAGGTTATTTTCCGGCAAGGAGATACCGAGCTTGAACTTCCGGGGCAGGTACACTTTGCCATAAATGGGTTCGTAGTCGGAAGGGGAAACTGTTTTGTGAACCTGTTCGCCATTGAGCCAGATTTCATGGTAAGCCTGGCTACGGGGAGCGAAATGGGCGGCCAGGATTTTCCCGGTCTCTTGAAGTTGAGCGTGGACTCCATTGTCGTAACGAGGGCACGGATCCACCATGACGTTGCGGTTCACATCGCCACAGGCACCCAGCGTTGTCAGCAAGCAGTCATTGATTCCGGCGATGGCGTTTTTCAAATCTCCTTTAAGGATGCCGTGGAATTGAATGCCTTGCCGGCTGGTAATGCGGAGGGTGTTATTCGCGTATTCCTCACAAAGCTTATCCAAGGCCAGGTACTGATCCGCGGAAACCACCCCTCCGGGGATCTTGCAGCGGACCATGAACATGTAGTATTTGCCCAGCCCTTCCTTTTTACGTTTTTTGCGGGCATCGCGGTCCTCTTGTTGATAAGACCCGTGGAACTTGAGCAGTTGTTTGTCTTGTTCAGTGAAATGGTCCGAATCTTTGCCTAACTCCTCATGGATGGAACCGCGCAATTGCAGACTGGAATCTTTGATTTCCTCGATAGCAGACCGCTTGGGTTTTTCCTGGGTCGCAGGAGATTTTTTGGTTGCTTCCGTAGCCATTTATTTCAGCCTTATTGATGGAGTTTCTTTATTTTAAATCAGGGCTTTTGAATGACATTTAATTAGAGAAAGTTGGTAGCAATATTCTTACGATAAATGCCTACCTAATTGTTAGCTTAAGTAATTTGTAAGGAAAATGCCAGAAGATCCGGCTTCTCAAAGGTTCCTTTGGGATTTGGTTTATACCAGTAAATCCGGTCAGGACAATTGCATTAGTAATCAAACCTGTGGGGGATGCAGGTGGGTAGTTTTCGGGCTGCGGCTGGAGTGGGCCAACGGGTAGTAAAGTCCTTCCCTAATTTACCCGAATTGAAACAATGCATCTGGATCCTCCGCCCGAAGTGAAGAGGAATATGCGCTCATTTGCACTTTGGGTGGGGTAAATTTCCTCATGGCAGGAGGTAGACATTTGGCAGGCAGCAATGAAACAACTAAGTTAGGATTTTTGACGGTGATGCAAGAAGGAGGAAGCTATGTGGGAGGATACCTGGTCACAAATCAGTGGGGCAGGCCATTGGAATTCCGGTTAACCTCGGCCGTGCAACCAAACAAGGTCCAAAAGATACTCTATGCCGGGACGATGAAATCCTACATCTGTTCTGACCTCATCGGCAAAACCTTGATTGACAAAGCCGGGATTCCCATTTGTTTGGTTGTCACCGACACGTTTGATTCGCTGGATCTGCGGCATTGTGTTGATTTCCCGGTCGCTTGGATTGCTAAGGTATAAACGCTCTAAGAAGAAGCGGATCAATCTTCTCCCCAAAACCAAGAGAATTCATTGGAGCCAAAGGCGGAAGCCATACCGGTTCAGGAAAATGTTTACTGCCATCCCCGTTTTTCGGAGGATGCCCCTGCTATTCAAGAGATTATTGGAAAACTCACCGGGGGCATTGATTTGTCCGAGCCATTTCAGCGGATTCGGGAAGCCATGGCAGATGCCAGAAAGCTGAACCGGGCAGCTTGAGAAGGAAGTGGACGGGCCGGGGGGGTTCTTCAAATATTTTGGGTGCCATGCTCGCCTCAACCCTTCTGTATCTTTCCCGTTCTTGCATTTAAGTTTAGGGCATTG
>CAZPPD010000128.1:0-10476 GCA_964588185.1 uncultured Alcaligenaceae bacterium
CCGCCTGTCTCCTTTTTAGGAAACACCTGCCTAAGCAACACTTCCGCCCTTATGAAATTATTCGATCATTACTACAATCTAATTTATTGTCGGCTGGAGAAACCAGACCAATGGGCAAAAATTCCCAACTCCGATGATTGGATTTTGGTTCTTAGAAGTAAGGATATTATTGCATGACTTATTTGCGGAAGGACGCCGGGACGGATATTCTCAGTGATCTTACCCCTGCCCAGCAAGAAGCAGTAACCCATGGTGAAGGTCCATTGTTGGTGTTGGCGGGAGCCGGTAGTGGAAAAACAAGAGTCATCACTCGCCGCATTATTCATCTGCTTCAAGAAGGCATTCGACCGTACCACATCCTGGCCATCACTTTTACCAACAAAGCCGCCGGGGAGATGAAACAACGGGTTGAAGCCATCCTTCCCAAGAGTCGAGTCTGGATCAGTACTTTCCATAGTATGGGCGTGCGTTTATTGCGGCAGTATGGGGACCGCTTTGGTTTGGACCGCAACTTCACCATCTACGATCAACAGGATCGGTCTAAGGTGGTGAAAGCAGCCATCGCCGCCGCCGACATCGACAATGTGCGATTTACCCCCGACACCATCATGGGAGCAATAAGCCGGGCAAAAAATCAACTGCTCACTCCGCCCCAATATGAAGCGAGAGCAAAGGACTTCTTTTCCCGTGCGGTAGCTCACGTTTATCCCGTCTACGAAAGAAAACTCCGAGAAGCCAACGCGTTGGATTTTGACGATTTGTTATATTTGTTGGCCTTGGGACTAAAGGAGGACCCGGAGTTCCGAGCTGAATTGGATTCCCGGTTCCGATACATCCTCATCGACGAATACCAAGACACCAACAAAGCTCAATATTCCATTGTCCGGGCCATATCAATGGATGAACCGAACCTGTGCGTGGTCGGTGATCCGGATCAATCCATCTACAAGTTTCGCGGCTCGGATATTCGCAATATCCTGGACTTTGAGAAGGATTTCCCCCAGGCAAAAATCATCCCGCTGGAACAAAACTACCGCAGCACCAAATCAATCCTGCGGGCGGCAAGTCATATCATTGCCCACAATGAAAAACGCAAACCCAAGGACTTGGTCACCGAAAATGCGGAAGGGAAACCCGTAAGCGTTTTATACTTCGGTGATGGCATTGAAGAAGCCGAAGGGATAGCACTGCGAATTCGGGATGCGGTAGAAAAAGGAAATCGCAGGTATCGAGACCATGCCATCTTCCTGCGAACCAATGCCTTATCGCGTTCTCTGGAATCGGCTTTTATCAACAAGAAAGTCCCGTATCAGATGGTCCGCGGCTTGGCATTTTACGACCGCAAGGAAAACCGCGATGTGTTGGCTTACTTGCGATTACTGGTCAACTACCGGGATGACATTTCCTTTCTGCGAATCGTCAATGAACCCGGGCGTGGCATCGGCAAAGTTTCTCTGCAGCGCTTGCAAGAATATGCCGAACCGAGAGAAATGTGTTTGTTATCCGCTGCCGCCCAAGCCGATCTCATTGAAACCATCAAAGGAAAAGCCGGCAAGGGACTAAAGGAGTTCGCTCAGTTGATGGGCAACCTGCAGCAATTTATTGATGCCCCGCCCGATGAAGTCATCCGGCAAGTGATTCAACAATCCGGCTATCGCCGGATGCTCAAAGAAAGCCATGATCCCGATGATGAAGAACGGTTGGCCAACATCGAGGAATTAATCACTGCAGCCAGTCAGTTTGCGGAGGAAGATCCGGAGCGGACCATGGCCGACTTTCTGGAGAATATTACCTTGGCCAGCGATGTGGATGCTTATGATGATGATCAAGATTGTGTGGCCGTGATGACCTTGCACAGTTCCAAAGGACTCGAATTCCCGGTGATCTATATCCTGGCCATGGAACAAGGATTGTTACCCCACGAGCGCAGTTTAAACAACAAGGATGATATCGAGGAGGAACGCCGCTTGGCCTTTGTGGGGATGACCCGGGCCAAGGAAGAACTCAACCTTTGCCATGCCCATGTCCGGGAATTTCGCGGACAGATGTTATATCAGGTTCCCAGCATGTTCCTGGAAGAATTACCGCATGAGGGGGTTGTTGAGGAAGATCTCTCCGAAGAAGGATTTAACAGGAAAAAACTAGCCGATTCCTTTCGCGGCGGCAACGGCCCAGCAGCGGAAGGCTGGCGAGAAGCGGGCTTCACCATTCAACCGGCATCCACATTGCAATCGCCGTCATCAAAGAAACCCAGCATCAAGAATAGCTTGCCGGGCAAAGCGGATTTTGCCGAAGGAATGACGGTAAATCACGAGAATTACGGAGATGGGAAGGTTATCTCCATCTCCGGGGTGGGTGCCAAACAAAAAGTTAAAGTGCGGTTCTCATCGGTGGGGGAACGCACCTTTATCGCCCAACTGGCCCGATTGAAAATCATAAGGTGATTGGCATTATTTCTGGCGTTTTAGGGAAAGCAACAATGCTCCTTGTGGAGAGAACTCTTTGGGTCGCTTTTTACCACCTGGTGTGGTGGCACACCAAGTAAGGCCACCGTCTTCAAATTTGTAAATACCAAGGGCGGTCTTGCCAATGAACTTTTCCGTCCCTTTGCCCTCTCCTTTATTAACTTTCATGTCCATCGTTTTGGGCGATTTTGAGGCATCGACGGTAAACTTCCCCATCACCTTAATGCCTTTCTTATCGTCGCTCATGTTGAGAGTGAAATTATCCCCCTTAAATGTCATTTTTATGTTGATAGGCCCTTTCTTACCGACCCAAGTTCCTTGAAGGGTTTCGCTGTCTTTTTTACCCGCCGTGGCGTTTTGGTGAGAACCAAAAAGTATTCCCAGGCTGCTGAGGATCATGGTTGCGGCAATCAAACGCATAGTAGAAATCGGCATAGTTTCTCCAATAAGGTCCAGGGTTAAAGAGGAACGTTGAGATTAATTGTATGAATATACGTTGAAGGAGGATTTTTTCTCTACCGAAAAATCCAAGAACAAGTTTGGAAATGGAAGTAAGAAGATGGATGATGGTAAGAATGATATCAAAGCAGATGAAGATTCGACTATGGAGCACCCATGACAAGTTCCCGCCTTTACCTCTGCATTGTTGTTTGGGTATTTTTTCAACCACTTTTATTGGTCGGATTTACTTGTTTTTCCCAGGAAAAGGAACTTCCCAAAAAGATTGCTCCCTATTTCCACCCACCAAAAAAGAATGAAAACGATTTAGGAGATTATAAAAGCCCACTCAAGTTCTACAACGGAAAACCCGTCAAAACCAAAGCCGATTGGCAGGCCCGACGCCAAGAGATTTTAAACGCTTGGCATCAATTCATGGGGCCGTGGCCGAAACTCCTTACCAAACCAAAGATCAAATACCTGAAGACGGAAAAACGCGACGGCATTACTCAGTACCATATCCGCATTGAAGTCGCCCCCGGGCGATTTTCGGAGGATGCCTATTTGCTTGTTCCCGAAGGTAAAGGTCCATTCCCGGCAGCCGTGGTAGTTTATTACGATGCCAAAACCAGCATCGGTCAAGGGAATTCGCCCTTGCGGGATTTTGCCTTTCAGTTGGCAAAGCGGGGATTTGTGACTCTTTCGATTGGAAGTGCTCCGGGAACCTATTATCCCAACAAGAAAACGTGCCGGATCCAACCACTGTCGTTTCACGCTTATGTTGCTGCCAACTGCTACTACATCCTGGCAATTCTACCCTTTGTGGATGCGGCCCGAATCGGCATTGTGGGCCACTCCTATGGCGGTAAGTGGGCCATGTTTGCGGCCTGCTTGTTCGACCGATTTGCTTGTTGTGCCGTTTCCGATCCGGGGATTGTTTTCGATGAGAAAAGAGCAAACGTCAACTATTGGGAACCTTGGTATTTAGGATTCGAACCGGGAAAGTCTCGCAAAAGAGGCATACCAACCAAGAAAAACCCTCGGACCGGTCCCTACAAGAAAATGAGGGAGACCGGTCATGATTTGCATGAACTCCATGCCCTTCTGGCACCAAGACCATTTCTGGTTTCGGGAGGCGCGGAAGACTGGCCGGAGCGTTGGAGAGCATTGAATCACTTGGTCGCGGTGAACCGCTTTCTAGGCTACCAAAACCGCGTCGCCATGACCAACCGGAAAGGCCATTCGCCAACCGTAGAATCCAATGCTCAGCTCTATACGTTCTTTGAATTCTTTTTGAAGAAGAAAGCGAATTAGTCTTTTGCTTTCTTTCGTTGAAAAGAAAGCAGCAATACATCTTGGCCATCTCGGGAGAATTTGGTTGGCCGGTTAGTATCGCCGGGTTCGCTGGCACACCACATCAATCTATTTCCATCCAGAGCAAAAATCCCAAGCGAAGTTTTGCCAACATACTTTTCCATTTCCTCTCCTTTACCCTTGCTGATTTTCATGTCGATGGTATTCGGTTTTTTCCCAGCATCAATTTTGTAAGTGCCCTTGGCGATTCCTGTTTTCTCTCCATCACTCATCGTGAACGTGAACTTGGAACCTTTCAGGATCATCTTCGCGGTAAACTTGCCTTTCTTTGCTATCCAAGTTCCCTGTAGCTTTTTCTGATCGGCTTTTCCCTTATTTTGAGCGGCACTAAGCAAGCCGGAACTGCCAAGCAGCAATACTGCGGCAGCAATACGCAAAGTCAATTTTTTCATGATTGCTCCATTTGGTTAGGAAGGTGAACTGAGGATCTGAAACCAGGGTAAAGATATGGATTTTTCGTGCAAGTGAAATGTGAATAAGAAAATTGCGGGTAAGAGGATTGTTCCCGGACGCAAACGGGAAAGGCGTCCGTTTTCCCAGAGGACGCCCCTACTTGCTACATGCGTATTGGGTGGTGAAGAACCCGACTCTTGTCCTAATTCTTCAGACCAAGGACCTCCGAAAAGTAACCGGGAACACTCAAACCTTCTTGCCCGCCTACCCGAAATCGACCTTTGGCCTTGTGGGATTCATAGTAATCCTGGACCCCGGAAAAACACTGCTCCTCTTCTCCCTTGGCAAGTAAGCGATTGAAACTATCAACTTGGTCCTTGAGCCATATCGGTCGGGGATGCAGAGCCATCGCCAAATCGGCAACATCTCCGCTAGTGGTTGCTCCTGGAATGATGGCATCATGAGGATGATACAAGAACGGAGATTCCAGCAGCGATAGGCGGCTGCCAAATCCGCCGCGAACATAGATCCCAGAAATCTCGGAGTCGAACAAGCCCGCCAACAGGACAACCTGCTGTCCAAGGGGTTCTGCTTGGTGGGGGGAGAAACTCGTTCCTAGTGGGATTTTCAAATCCTGTTCCGGTTTATTAACGGAAGCAAAGGAATCTCCCCAAAGACCGATCTTGCCGGCCAGGACATCGGAACGCGATCGTAGGAAAGCGACTACGGAAAGCAAATCCCGGCAACGGCCGCCGTGAACCGTCCCGCCTAACATCAACTCCGTCGCTGAAATTGAAGTAGCCGCACTTCTCCGACCACGACTGCTGCCCGGACTGGTTTCTCCCGTACCGCGCAGGTCGGGGATACAGACCGCAATGCCTTCTCGCAACAAGCCGGCGATTTCCTTCGTTCGGTCCTTCAAGAATCCCGATTTACCTTCTTGCGCAACCGCCACAACTACCGGCCGCCGCTCCTTTCCCGGGTGCAGAAGGAGAACCGGAACTTTGATGTTCTCTTCCGTGCGGAGAAGATATATTCCCACTCGAATGGAGCCGATTTTCTTGGCATCATTCTTCTCCAAGACATCGTGCTTAATGGCTACAGAAGGATCTGCTCCCAAAAGCCGGCTCCATTCCTTACGCATTTTTGTCCGCATCTCTTCAGGAGACAACTTTAGATTCCCGGCTCTAGCAGAAGATATTTGTGCTTGTGCAAGATCCCGAGTCAGTTGCCAAACCATCTTTCCTTTCTTCCGAAGAGCAGGCGTAAGACAGGTCAACTCCTCCGTAGATTTCCGGTCGCGGAAGCCCTCCTTCGGATTTGGGATATCAAACCACTTGACAAATGAAGGGTGGATCTGTTTGCGGTGAACCGGCCCAATGTTATTGCAGTGAGTGCTTTCGGGCGGCCGTCCCGTGACACGTCCCCGGCCATGAACTTCTGATAGGTTTCCCGGAACTTCATACCAGCGGTAGATTTTTTGCAGTCGCTTCCACACCGGATCGCGTTTCTCATCCCAGGAAAATTCATGAGCGTATATTAGTTTGCGAGGAGCTATGGAGCCGACTATCACCCACGGCATAAAACCATCCCGGGCAGAAAGCCGTAGGTTCCGAGTCGACTCCCAACTGCCGCTGCCGGCATAGTTGAAAGAAACCTTGGCATCTTTCGGCAGGGGAAAGATCGTTTCCGGCTGCGGCCCACCAAAGTTAAAAGGAACGGCACAAGCAATGCGTTCATCCAAGGCCGCTGTTACCGAGGCCGGATCTCCTCCGCCGGCGACTGCTCCCAGCAAGATGATCCGGTCCCGGTCAACATTTGGTAGCTGCCTCAACAAATCAACTCCTCGCATCAAATCCCAGGCCATCCAGCCGATGAGGCTTTCTCCCACCAAGTGAAGCTGCAATCCGGCATTGTAGCGAAAGTAGTAGTCCTGCCGGCTGACTCGAAAGGGCTTCGCAAATGAGTCCTTGCTGGGAAAGGGATGCTGGCGGCGCTCACCATGCCCGACCTGATCCATCACCAAGACAGCACATCCAGCTCTCGCCCACATCATTCCCATGTCCTGCAGCTCGCCTTGAGTTTTGGGATTGTGGTGGCTGTGACAGATGAGAATCCCCGGCATGGACTTAAGCTTTTCAAATGGCAGGTATAAATTGGCGGTGACCAATAACCCGCGCCGGCTTTCAAAGACCAGGTTGAGAATCCTATAGCCGGCTCCACTGAGCTTCTTCGTGACCCGCACTCTAAGATCCTTGGGGACCGGCGGAAAGCTGCCCAAGGATTTCTGCAACGCCTCTATACGAGGTCGAGCATATTTCTCCCATCCGGCCCGGGACTTGATCTTTTCCCACGCGGCGGATTCTCCCTGGTTCATCTCCCGGAGGCGAAGACGAACATCATTGCGGAGCATCTGAGCCGCCTCGCTCGCCGCTTTGCTGCCCTCGGGAAAACTTCGATGGTCGAGATTCTTTAGCCCCGCGGCCAAGTCTGGACGCTTGGGTTGAGCCGGAGCAGGGATTGAGCTTGCCAAAAGAGCCAAGACCCCAGCCAAAAAAGCATACCTGTGGAAATACATCTCACCCCCCAATTTAAGCCGAAAAACCCCGTTAGTTGACGGTGGAATCCGTGTCATCTACGGCCAATGGATGACATTGTGTTTCATTGGCAGTTGTTGGCATCTTTGAAACGGGGACGGGAAACATATGTCATCCATTGATGGATAATGCAAATTAATTTCGATGATACCAGGGAGTTTTCGGAGTGAAAGTAGAATTTAAAAAAGGGGGATGGGTTTTATGGGTGAAGGAATTCCCGGTTCCGGGAAATAATAATGAAATTTGGTGCCATGCTTTCGGGCCGGCACTTCTGGGATTTGTTGCCGCGACACCCCCAGCCCGAAAGCATGCTCGATAGCGGAGATGCTTTCGGACAGTTGAGTCGCGGCAACAACCTTAACAGAAACTCGGTGTTACAGGATACTCGACGCCAATTACATAGGCGAATCTTTCTGCGTATCATCCGAGCCATCAAAGTCACTGCGGTCGCCTCTTCCGGATAGCCGCAGGGAAATCCGGTCCCGGCCCCGGCCGCTCTCGATCCGGTCAGCATTGTCTCGAGTATCCGGATCGATCACGGTCATGGCGATGGCCTCCAGAGCTGCATCCGCATCGGGCTCATTGGCGATCGTCAAAGCCGTCAGTTCATCCGGGCCAAGGGGGGTGGCCCCGGCGACTATCAAATCATCCCCGTCCTCGGAGAAAATCACATCTCGGCCGAGACCGCCGACAACGATGTCGTTCCCTTTACCGCTACGGAGCCTGTCTCTGCCGTTTCCGCCGCTGATAAAGTCATCGCCACCTCCGGTCCGGTTGTCATCGTTATCATCCCCGGCAAACACCCTGGCTGAGATGTCACTAGTGATGCGAACATCGTCATCGCCGCCAAAGGTAAACACGGTGATTAACGGCGGGTTTGGCCCTTGGGTCAGGTCGAAGAATTGTTCATTGGTAGTTTCATCGGTCTGCAGGGAAGCCCCAAAGTGGACGGTGACATTCGCCGGATCCTCCGCATTGATGGAAACCCGGTTATTCCGATTGCTGCCGAAGACTACCAGTTCGCCGTCATCGACGAAGGCTACGTCGGTTCGATAGAGAACCAAACCAACCGAATCCAGATCCAGGAAGTGGAAAACTCGGTCCTCAACATCATCCCGTTCTTGACCCATCAGGTTCGAACCAACTTCACTGAAACCGCTGTTAACATCCTGGAAAGTGGCTTCGGAAGCATCCACCAATTCCGGTTCGCCAAAACCAAAGAAGGCACCATCAATCAAGCGGATATAGTTGCCGCCGCCCGCCGGACCACCCGGCAAGGAAGGTACCTCGAAGAGGGTATTGCCGAGGTGATTGTTGCCGGGCTGAACCCCATCGGACAATTCCGACATATCCCCTTGAAGCAACAAGCCATCCAGACTGTTTACATCATTGATGATCTGGTTGCCGCCCCCGGCTCGGCTCAGCGTCAGGCTGCCATTGTTGAGGTGAACGCCGGTATCATTGTTTTGCACTACATTGGCGATCAATGTAGCCGTTCCGGTCACCATGACCCCAGTACTACTGTCTTCGATGATATTGCCGTCTAAAGTAGCTTCCCCGGCCACATCAACAGCCGTCCCGCCATTCTTCGTGATCTGAGCCAAATCAATGATCAGGACTCCTGCGCTTCCACCAGGAACAACTACCATGCGGTCTTCGATAGTACCCGAGCCATTGGTGCTAACCAAACTAACCCCATCGCCCAAGGTGATGTCCCCACCGGTTGCCGTCAGGTTCCCTTGGACATCCATGGTCCCATCATTGACATCCACCGTCCCGTCGAAGGTGTGGACGACAGGTCCAAGAATTAAGGTGCCCGGACCGGCGTTAACCAAGGAGATCGTGTCTTGCACACTGTCTTGGAAATCAGCTACCGCTCCGGCTTGCACATCCACGGTTAATTGCAGCATGTTGCCGCCATCGCTAACCGTGTCTTCGAAAATAATCCCGGTGCTGCCAGTGTCGGTCAAGGTAACCGTGTTGGTGACTTCCACTGGATCACCATAGGTTTGCGTGCCGCCGACAGTAGTGATATTACCGCCGATTTCGGTTTGGCCGGCGGCATCCGTAGTTACACTGGACAGCGGGTTGGTTCCGCCCACATCGCCATTGAAGGCAGTCGTACCATTACCTGGAGTGTTTACGGTCAAGCTGCGCGGCGTACCATTGCTGTCGCTGTCGACCGTGCCGTTGAAGAAGACCCCGGTTGCTCCCGAATCGGTCAAGGTAACGTCGGTGTTTAAGACCACGTCATCATTAAAGGTCATCGTTCCACCGGTTGTAGTAATGTCGCCACCGATTTGGGTGTCCCCGTCACTGTTGGTTGTCACCGAGGCCAGTGGAGCCGTACCGCCAACTTCTCCACCAAAGGTCGTAGTTCCGTCGCTATTGGTATTGACGGTGAGGTTCGGTGTCGCGGACATTACTCCTAGACTTTGCGTCACTTCCTCAAAGGTGGTGCCGATGCGAAGTTCATCGAAGACATAGGTGTCACCGTTTTCTTGGGATGCTTTCCGCAAGTTGAAGAAAGCATTGGCCGACAAATCCAATCCACTGTTGGTCGTGCTGACTGCATCCGCGGCAGGCTCAGTTGTCGAAGCCGGGTCAATAAATACGCTGATGCGATTGTAGGTCGAACCGCTGGTCTTTTCGGCTTTCAAGACCACAAGGTAGGTTTGCCCCGCGTTGGAAGTTATTCCGGTTCCAACAGAATTACTGGCTGAAGTTGTCGAGCGAACTTGGAACTCGGTATTTCGATCCATAGCACTCACCCGAGGATTGGTGAGAGTGCCGGTATCGAAACCAAGTTGCATAAAGTCGTTGCTGCTTGCTCCAACCGAACCCGCGTCAACCGTATTGTTGTACAAGAAGCTCAAGTATACTGTGCCCGACTGTGCGGGTATTTCCCGGCTAACCAATTCCACAATCCCAGCCTCAGTAGCCGCATATTGCATGGCTCGGTTGCCGCCATCGATGGTGATGCTGCCGTTGGTGTAATTGAGCCCCGTGCCGATAACGGTGACTTCCGTTTGGCGAGCGCCGCCGGCAACATCGTAGTCGCCAGTCCAACCGGTACCGCCATTTAGTCCAACACTGCCGGTTTCCAATTGAGCACCGACTCCGTAGTCCTCGAAGCCGTCATGGGCAATATCCGGAAGGCCGACCAAACCCGTTCCGCCGTCGACGGTAGAGGTAAAGTTAACATCATT